>CAXUBN010000096.1:0-7961 GCA_964249255.1 uncultured Acetobacteraceae bacterium
GCCGCCGCCGCCGTGGCCGGGCAGGCGGCGCGCCGGGCGGCGGAGCTCCTGTCGAGGGAGGCCGCGCGAACGATCCGCCCCGGCCGGCGATAAGGTCGAAGTTCAACTCGGAGGAAACGCGATTATGGACGACGACCGGATCTGGGGCTCCGAGGAAGGGTTGTGGATCGGCGACGCGGAGAACTACCGCCGGACGATCGACGCGCAGTGCCTGATGGTGCTGCCCGAGCCGCCCTTCGTGCTGACCGGCACGCAGGCGATCGAGGCGGTGGTCGACACCCCGCGCTGGAGCCGGGTGATGTTCACGGAGAAGCAGGTGTCCCGGCCGCAGGAAGGGCTGATCGTGATCGCCTACTCGGCGCGGGCGGAGCGGGACGGCCACACGCCCTACGAGGCGCACTGCACCACCACCTACCGCCGGCTGGAGCCGCAGCACTGGCAGGTGGTGCAGCACCAGCAGACGCCGCCGCTGATGGCCGGCCCGTCCTCCTGAACCGTTAGGGACGGCCCCTACCGCGGGCGGACCGCCGAGCGGACCACCACGAACCGGTTCAGCATGTCGAACCAGAAGGGTGCCCCCAGCATCACCGCGAACGCGGTGACCATCCAGCCGAACAGCGCCTGCAGCAGGGCGCCGGCATCCGGATGGGGGGCGCCGTTCCGCATCGCCGTCAGGTGCTGCGGCGGCGGTTCCCAGCCGGTCGGGAACTGGATCGAGTCCAGGTCCCGCTGCAGGGCGGCGAAGCCCCCGTCGGGGCCGTCCCGCTGGGACAGCAAGGCCGCCTGCGTCACCGCGCCGTCGCGCAGCGCCTTGTCCAGCAGCAGGGCGCGGGCGACGCTGAACGCGTCGACGTTCATGGCGGCGGCGGTTCCCAGCCCGATCGCGAACAGGATCGCCTGGGTGCGCCGCTTGTAGCGGCCGGACACGCGATCCATGCAGGCGTTGAACCAGGCCTCGACGTGGTGCTGCACCGCCAGCATGTCGTCGCCCGCCGTGTCCAGCGCGCTCAGCAGGGCGCGCCGGATGCGCCCATCGGGCAGGTCGCGGACCGTCGCCCGCAGGCTGGCCGCCGACAGCACCGGGACCACGGCGTCCGGCCCGCTCGGCACCCGGCCCAGCGGGCCGCGCACGGCAAGGTCGAGAAAGGCGCGGGCGAAGCTCCCGCCGGGGATGTAGGCGGGCAGGGCGCCGCGGGCCCGCACCGGCATGCGCAGCGACACGGTCCCCGTCAGCAGGCTGCGGGACGGCCGAAGCAGCTGCGGCGCGTACCTGCCCTCGTACAGCGAGAACACCAGCGGGTGGGCGTAGAGCGCCGCGGTGGCGCCGGTGCCGTCCGGGTCGTCGAGCAGCTCGCGCACGCCGTGCTCGAGGTCGGCGGCGCGCGAGTTGAGCACGGTCTCGATCGCCTCGCGGATCGCCGAGCAGATCAGGCTGACGAACAGGAACAGAAGCGACAGCCCGACCGCGACGTCGAGTACGAGCGAACCGAACATGAGCCCTCACCAGCACACCGACCCGGCGATCCTGGCTGGCCCATTATCCCTACGCAACGGCGCCAAACTCCCTGCTCCAGTCACCCCCGCCATTCCTGCCCCGCGGCGAATCGCCCTACGTCGACATCCACATCCGGCTCGTCCCACCCGCGCCTCCGTTTCGCGATCGCCATACACCGATCACATCGGCGATGGACTTCGCGGCAGCCGATCGGCGTTCTTGCATCGGCAACAACGGGTTGCCGTTTCCGGTGCTTCTCGTCGGCTGGAACAGCGGCGATCTACGCCTGGTCATTGAACCCGCGTCACCGCCATCCGGCGACGATGCCGGCCGCGCCAGGGAACCGCGTCATGTCCAAACTGCTCGTCGTCGAAGCCAGCCCTCGCGGCTCGCATTCGGTCTCCCGCCGGCTCGCCGAACGTTTCGCCGACGAGTGGCGCGGCAATCACGGCGGAGACGTGGTCGTCCGCGATCTTGCGACCTCGCACGTGCCCTACATCAGCCTGCCATGGATCGGCGGTGCCTTCACGCCGGCGGAACGGCACTCGCCCGAGATGAGCGAGGCGATCAAGGTCTCGGACGACTACATCGCCGAGCTCTTCGCCGCCGATGAGATCGTGATCGGCACGCCCATGTACAACTTCTCGATCCCAGCGCTGCTCAAGTCGTGGATCGATCACGTCGTGCGTGCCGGCGTGACCTTCTCCATGAGCTACGAGGGGCTGGTGACGGGCAAGAAGGCCACCGTCATCATCGCCTCGGGCGGCAACTTCGCACCGGGCACGCCCTACGCGAGCCTGAACGTCGCGAGCGCCTACCTGAAGCAGGTCCTGGGCTTCATCGGCATCACCGACGTGACGGTCACCCTGGCAGGCGGGACCTTGGCGATCGATCAGGGTCAGGTGACGATGGACCAGTTTATCGCGCAGCAGACCGGCGCCGTGCAGGCCGCGGCCTGAACCGAAGCCGGGAACGACCGGCGTCCCCGGTCACGCCGTGTCCAGCCGTGGGGCGGCGAAGCCGGGATCCCAGGACGGCTCCGGCCCGAAACGCGCGGCGATTGCATCGATGAAGGCGCGGGTCTTGGCCGGAGCCGGTCCCGGCGGCCTGATGGCATAGAGCCCGGCCTCGGCTACGGGGTAGCCGGTCAGCAGGGGCTCCAGCAGGCCATCGGCGACCGCGTCCCCGAGCAAGAAGATCGGCAGCCCGACGATCCCGTGGCCGCCCAGCGCCGCCGCCCGCATGGCCTCGGAACTGTCGGACCGGAAGCGCCCCGTCACCCTGACCGACGTGAAGTGCGCTCCGTCGCGGAACCGCCAGACGTCGCCGCCGGGCACGGTGTAGACGATGCAGTCGTGGTCGGCGAGGTCGCGCGGATGCAGGGGCATGCCGCGTCGTGCGAGGTAGGCGGGGCTGGCGAGGACCGCGAGCCGAAGCGGCGCGATGCGGCGGGCGATCAACGCGGAGTCCGGCAGGGCCCCCATGCGCACCGCGAGATCATAGCCTTCGCCGAGGATGTCCACCCGCCGGTCGCCGAGCGACAGGTCGATGCGCAGCCGCGGGTGCGCGTCCATGAAGGCGGTGAGCATGGGCGCGAGATGGGTGGCGCCGAACGCGATGGGCGCCGTGATCCGCAGCAGGCCGGTCAGTTCCTCCCCCTGCTGCGCCGCATCCTGCAGCGCCCCGTCGAGGGCCTCGAAGGCGCTCCCCGCCCGCAGGCGCAACGCCTCGCCCGCCTCGGTCGGCGCGACGCCCCGGGACGTGCGGGTCAGGAGACGGGTACCGATCTCCTCCTCCAGGCGCGCGATCCGACGGCTGACGACGGACTTGGAGGTGGCGAGGCGGTGAGCGGCCCGGCTCAGACCACCCGCGTCGGCGACCGCCAGGAAGCACTTCACGTCGTCGTAGTCGACCGCCATGCCTGTCCCCACTGCCCGGCGACCGCCCGTCGCTGCCGGCCGGGCCGAAGCTGCCAGGCGCCAGCCGCGGAGCCTGGGGCACCTGCCAGCCGCACACCACCGTCGGATCGAGGCAGCCTGACGAGATGTCGATCTCAGGCAGCCCGGGTCAGCAGGAACAGCGCCTGCTCGCCGAACAGGTTGGCCAGCCGCACCGAGCGGCGCCAGGGCGCGCGGTCGCCCTTGTCGTCCACCGCCATCCAGCGCTGCACGGCGTAGCCCTCGTCGTCGCACAGCGCGAAGAAGTCGCGGACCGTGCAGGGGTGGATGTTGGGGGTCTCGTGCCAGGAGCGGTCCCAGGCGTCGGTCATCGGCATGCGGCCGCGCAGCAGCAGCTGCAGCCGGAGCTCCCAGTGGCCGAAGTTGGGGAACGAGACCACCGCGCGGGTGCCGATGCGCAGCATCTGGCGCAGCACCTCGCGCGGCCGCTCCACCGCCTGCAGGGTGCGGGACAGCACCACGTAGTCGAACGCCCCGTCGGGGTAGTGCGCCAGGTCGGTGTCGGCGTCGCCGTGCAGCACCGGCAGGCCGTGCGCCACCGAGCGGGTCACCTCGCCCATGTCGAGCTCGATGCCGCGGGCATCGCAGTTGCGGGTGCGGAACAGGTGCTCGATCAGCGAGCCGTCCCCGCTGCCGATGTCCAGCACCCGCGTCCCCGGCTCGATCATCTCCGCGATCAACCTCTGGTCGAGCCTCATAAACGGATTCTCAAGGCTCCGCCTTGAGCGGGTCCAGGGCAGAGCCCTGGCCTTTCCGTCCCAGGTGCTCCGCGCACCCGGCTAGGAACCCCGAGACCGTCCGGTCGAGATCCGGCTCGTCGAGCAGGAACGCGTCGTGCCCCTTGTCGGTCTCGATCTCCACGAAGCTGACGTTGGCCGCCGCCCGGTTCAGCGCACGCGCCACCGCGCGGCTCTGCGCGGTGGGGAACAGCCAGTCGGACGAGAACGAGATCACGCAGAAGCGGGTGGGGCTGCCGGCAAATGCGCGGGCAAGGTCGCCGTCATGGTCGGCCGCCAGGTCGAAATGGTCCATGGCGCGGGTGACGGTGAGGTAGCTGTTGGCGTCGAAGCGGCGCACGAAGCTCGAGCCCTGGTGGCGCAGGTAGCTTTCCACCTCGAACATCTCGCCGAACAATCCCAGCGTGGCCTGGGGACCGGCGGCCCCGGCCGGCGGCGGCGGCCCGATCTGGCGGCGGCGGCCGAACTTGCGGGTCAGCGCCTCCTCCGACAGGTAGGTGATGTGCGCCATCATGCGGGCCACGGCCAGGCCGCGGGCGGGGACGCGCCCGTCCGCCCAGTAGCGGCCGCCGCACCAGTCGGGATCGGCGAAGATGGCCTGCCGGCTGACCTCGTTGAAGGCGATGTTCTGCGCCGAATGGAACGCGGCGGTGGCGATCGGCACGGCGGCGAACACGCGCTCGGGAAAGGTCGCGGCCCAGGACAGCACCTGCATGCCGCCCATGGAGCCGCCGATCACCGCGAACAGCCGGTCGATGCCGAGGCGGCTCACGACGAGCGCCTGGGCGCGCACCATGTCGCGCACCGTCACCGGCGGGAACTCGGTGCCCCAGGGCGCTCCATGGGATGCTTCATCGGGCGTGCCGTCGGCGCGGGGCGAGCGCGGGCCGGTGGAGCCCATGCAGCCGCCCAGCACGTTGACGCAGATCACGAAGAACCGGTCGGTGTCGACCGGCAGGCCAGGCCCGACCAGCCGGCTCCACCAGCCCGGCCGCCCGGTGACGGGGTGAGTCTCGGCCGCGTACTGGTCGCCGGTGAGCGCGTGGCAGACCAGGACCGCGTTGCCGCGGTCGGGGTCCAGCGTGCCGTAGGTCCGGAAGGCCATGGTGAGCGGGGCCAGCGTGACGCCACAGTCCAGGGCGAGACCGGCCGCGAAGGTGGCCGCCCGGTGGATCCCGTGGTCGCCGCCCGGCGGCGCTGCTTGGCTCTGGTCCATGCCCCGGCTTCCGGCACCCTTGCTCCCGTTCGCGCTCCGGGGCGAGCCCGCTCCGGGGCGGGCGGCGCCGCACCATGCCGCAGCCGGATGGCGGCGTCACCCCGTCGTCGCTCCCGCCGCCGCGAGGCTGGCACGATCCTCGCGACGGTCGGCACGGCGTGCGACGCCGGACCACCGCTGTTGATAAATCCCAAAAACCGTGAAACCGCAACGAACCGTTGCCGCGGCGCAGGTCGGTTGGGTAGGGTCGTTAACGACAAGTTAATGTTCGGTGACGGGAACCCTCACCCATGACGACCACCCTGCCATGAGCGCCGCCCAGACGATCGCGGCCACGGAGTCCCCCCCGGCCATGGCATGCGGCGCCGAGTCGCCCGGCGCGTTGCAGCTGATCGCGCAGTCCGGCCTGTTCGACGTCGAGTACTACCTCGCCTGCAACGCCGACATGGCCGGGCTGCGCGACCAGGCCATGACGCACTACCACGCCTATGGCTGGCGCGAGGGCCGCAAGCCCAACCTCTACCTCGACCCGCGCTGGTACCTCGAGCAGTACCCGGACGTGGCGCAGGAGGGGATCGACCCGCTGCTGCACTACGTCGCGCGCGGCGAGGCGGAAGGACGGCGGCCCAGCGGCTGGTTCGATCCGGTCTGGTACCGCCGCACCTACGAGGTGCCGGCCGGCATGACGGCGCTGCGCCACTACCTGCTGCACCGCTCGGGCGGCACGCACAGCGCCATGGCCGAGTTCGACAGCCCGTTCTACCTGAAGGCCTATCCGGACGTCGCCGCCGCCGGGCTCGACCCGCTCGAGCACTACATGGTGCAGGGCTTCCGCGAGGCGCGGCGCCCGTTCGCGGGCTTCGACCCCGCCTTCTACCGGCAGCGCTACCTGGGCGGCGAGACCGAGTGCAACCCGCTGCTGCACTACATGGCGCACCGCGATCGCCCGGGGGTGCATCCCAGCCTGCCGTCCGGCGAGACCACGGTGCCGCGCGAGGTGCGCCGCAACACCCAGCCCGGACCGCTGTTCGAGACCAGGCGGGCGCTGCCGGACACGGCGCGCCGGCGGGCGCGGGTGCTGGCCTACTACCTGCCGCAGTTCCACGCCGTGGCGCGCAACGACGAGTGGTGGGGCGAGGGCTTCACCGAATGGACCAACGTGGCGCGCGGCCTGCCGCGCTTCGCCGGCCACTACCAGCCCCGCATCCCGCGCGACCTGGGCCACTACCGGCTGGAGGGCACCGCGGTGCTGCGCCGGCAGGCGGCGATGGCCCGCGAGGCCGGCATCGAGGGCTTCGTGTTCTACTTCTACTGGTTCAACGGCGAGCGGCTGCTGGACGGGCCGCTGGAGGCGCTGCTCGCCGACGACGGGCTCGAGCTGCCGTTCTGCCTGATGTGGGCCAACGAGAACTGGACCCGGCGCTGGGACGGCGCCGACGAGGACATCCTCATCGCCCAGGACCACCGGCCCGAGGACGAGCTGCCGCTGATCCGCTGCTTCGCGCGCCACTTCGCCGACCGGCGCTACATCCGCGTCGGCGGCCGGCCGCTGCTGATGGTCTACCGCATCGGCGTGATCCCGGACGCGCGGGACACGGTCGCCCGCTGGCGCCGGCTGTTCCAGGCGGAGGCGGGCGAGGACCCGCTGTTCGTGATGTCGCAGAGCTTCGGCGACAACGACCCGCGCGAATACGGCCTCGACGGCGCGATCGAGTTCCCGCCGCACAAGCTGGTCGGCGGGCTGGCCACCATCAACCCGACGCTGAACGTGCTGGACGGCGACTTCGACGCGCAGGTCTACGATTACGGGGAGGTGGTGACGCAGGCGCTGGCGCAGCCGCCGGCGCCGTTCCCCCTGATCCGCACCGCCGCCCCGTCCTGGGACAACGACGCCCGCCGGCAGGGCTCCGGCCTGGTGCTGCACGGCTCGACGCCCGCCCGCTACGAGGCGTGGCTGGAAGGGCTGGTGCGGCACGCGCAGGCCAGCCCGTTCCACGGCGAGCCGATCGTCTGCGTCAACGCCTGGAATGAATGGGCCGAGGGCGCCTACCTGGAGCCCGACCTGCATCACGGTGCGGCCTACCTGAACGCCACCGGCCGCGCGGTGACCGGGTTCGGCCGGCCCGCGGCGCAGGGGCGGATGCTGCTGGTCGGCCACGACGCGTTTCCCGCCGGCGCGCAGTCGCTGCTGCTGCAGGCCGGGCGCCAGCTCAAGCGCGGCCACGGCGTCGAGGTCGCGTTCCTGCTGGGGGGCGGCGGCGCGATGCGGGACGGCTACGAGAGCGTGGGCCGCACGACCGTGCTTCCGGCCGACGATCCCCGCTTGCCCGAGCACCTGGCGGCCCTGCGGCTGGCCGGCTTCTCGAGCGCCATCGTCAACAGCGCGGCGTCGGGCGCCGTGGGCCCGCTGCTGGCCGCGGCCGGGATCCCGTTCGTGCTGCTGGTGCACGAGCTGCCGGCGCTGCTGGGCGAGAAGCGGCTGCTGCCGGCATTGCGCGACGCCGTCCGCCACGCGAACCGCGTGGTGTTCCCGGCCGAGGCGGTGCAGGAGGCGG
>CAXUBN010000097.1:0-7955 GCA_964249255.1 uncultured Acetobacteraceae bacterium
CCGCGGGAACGCGGCACGGCCGATGCGGCATGACGGGGGCGTGGTCCCGGGGCATCCGGGGTCGGGCGGTTCCGTCAGGCGAACTGGTGCATGGTGTTGTTGCTGCCGGCCGCCTTGAGCGCGGCCTCGCCGGAGAAGTAGCCCTTATGGTCGTCGCCGATGTCGGAGCCCGACATCGCCTGGTGCCGCACGCAGGCGATGCCGCGGCGCAGCTCCTCGCGCTGCACGCCGCCCACGTAGCCCAGCATGCCCTGGTCGCCGAAGTACGTCCGCGCCAGCGCATCGGTGGACAGCGCCGCCGTGTGGTAGGTCGGCAGCGTGATCAGGTGGTGGAAGATGCCGGCCCGCCGCGACGCATCGGCCTGGAAGGTGCGGATGCGCTCGTCCGCCTCCAGCCCCAGCGGTGTCGCGTCGTAGCCGGCATCCATCAACCGGGCGCGGTCGTAGGCCGACACGTCACGACCCTGCCCGTTCCAGGCGTCGAACACCTGCTGGCGGAAGTTCAGCGTCCAGTTGAACGAGGGCGAGTTGTTGTAGACCAGTTTGGCATCCGGCACGACCGCGCGGACGCGGTCCATCATGTCGGCGATCTGCTCGATATGCGGACGCTCGGTCTCGATCCAGATCAGGTCCGCGCCGTTCTGGAGCGAGGTGACGGAGTCCAGCACGCAGCGGTCGGCGCCGGTGTCCGGCCGGAACTGGAACAGGTTGCTGGGCAGGCGTTTCACGCGCAGGGTCCGGCCGTCGCGGTTGAGCAGCACGTCGCCGTTGCGGAAGCCCTCGGGACCGGCCTCCTCGCAGTCGAGGAACGCGTTGTAGCGGTCGCCCAAGTCACCCGGCGCGTGGCTGACGGCGATCTGCTTGGTGAGGCCGGCGCCGAGCGAGTCGGTGCGGGCGACGACGATGCCGTCGTCCACGCCCAGCTCCAGGAAGGCGTAGCGGCAGGCGCGGATCTTGGCCAGGAAGTCCTCGTGCGGCACCGTGACCTTGCCGTCCTGGTGGCCGCACTGCTTCTCGTCGGACACCTGGTTCTCGATCTGCAGCGCGCAGGCGCCGGCCTCGATCATCCGGCGGGCTAGCAGGTAGGTCGCCTCGGCGTTGCCGAAGCCGGCGTCGATGTCGGCGATGATCGGCACCACGTGCGTCTGGTGGGTGTCGATGCGGTCTAGCAGCAGCGTCTCGGTGTCGGCGTCGCCGCGGGCACGGGCGGCGTCCAGCTGCCGGAACAGGTCGCCCAGCTCGCGCGCGTCGGCCTGGCGCAGGAACGTGTAGAGCTCGCCGATGATGTCCACCACCGCGGTCTTCTCGTGCATGGACTGGTCGGGCAGCGGCCCGAACTCGGAGCGGAGTGCCGCCACCATCCAGCCGGACAGGTAAAGGTAGCGGCCCTTGGTGGTCCCGTGGTGCTTCTTCACCGCGATCATCTTCTGCTGGGCGATGAAGCCGTGCCAGCAGCCGAGCGACTGGGTGTAGAGCGCCGGGTCGGCATCATAGGCGGCCATGTCGGCCCGCATGATCGCCGCGGTGTGGCGGGCGATGTCGAGGCCGGTCTGGAACCGGTTCTGCAACCGCATGCGGGCGACCGACTCCGGGTTGATACCGGTCCAGCCCGGCTGCGCCTCGACCAGCCGGCCACACTGCGTCACCTCGTCGCGATAGGACGACAGGACGGTCTCGGCGCCGCGGCCGGCGGCCGATGCGACGGCGCCGAGGTTCAGGCCCTCGGGGGAATGGGTGGCTGCTGTCATCGGTCCGGTTCCCGCCGCTGGCTGCGTCATGGAACGTTGTCTAGGGGAGGATCAGCCGGCGAGGCCAGGACAAGGCGGCAGTGCCGCGGCAAATAAGTAAAGAAATTTACAAGCCGGTCGGGCGATCCGCAAACACGGCGGGAATGCCGGCCGGCCGCGTCGTGGACGAAACCATCGGCGCGGACAGGCGGCGGTTGACGTCCAGCGACAGCCGGTGGTGCAGCGGCGGCAGCGCCCGGCTGCGGCAGTCCATCCAGTCGCAAAGCTGGCAGGACAGGCCGATGGGGGTGGTGGCGGCGGCGAGATCGATCCCGTCCGAGTACACCAGCCGGGACGCCTGCTCGACCTCGCAGCCCAGCGCCACCACGTGCACCGGCGGCGGCTGCCGCCAGGCGGTGGTGCTGCCCGTCACCACACGGGCGACGCACAGGAAGGTGGCGCCGTCCGGCAGGCGGCCGACCTGCACGCCGATGCGGTCGGGGGTGGCGAAGGCGGTGTTGGCGATCCAAAGCGGGCAGGAGCCGCCGGCCTGGGTGAAGTGGAAGCCGGCGCCGGCGAACCCCTTGATGATGTTGCTGGCCGCGTCCACGCGCAGAAAGAACAACGGCACGCCGCGCCGGTCCAGCCGCGCCAGCGTGGACAGGCGCTGCGCCGCCTGCTCGAAGGACACGTCGAAGCGCCCGGCGATCTGGTCTACGTCGTAGCGCAGCGCGGTGGCGGCCTCCAGCATGCCCTCGTATGGCATCAGCAGGGCGGCGGCGGCGTAGTTCAGCAGCGCGATCCGGATCATGGCGGCCGCCTCCGCGGAAGACGGCGCCGCGGCGGCGATCAGCCGGTCCACCACCCCGTGCGCCTCGATCAGCATGAGCTGGAACGCCATGTGGAAGCCCCGGCTTTCCCGCTTCAGCAGGTCCGACAGCAGCAGCAGGCGGGCCTCGGGATCGTAGGAGCGCAGCGTGTCGGTCATGCGCGCCACCCGCACCACCAACCCGTGCCGGTGACGTAGCCGCTCGGCGATCAGCTGCGTCATCCCGAGCTGCCGGCCGGAGCCGGCATTGGGATTATCCTGGCCTTGCTCCCCGCCCTGCTCCCCAACCTGATCAATGTCGAGCCGCACGGCCTCGGCCGCCCGCTCCAGCTCGTCAAAATAATTGTTCCGTTTCTGAAACAGGTCGCGGGTCTCGGTCTGCGGCAGCCGGATCCTCCGCCCCGATGGCAGGGCGAGCCCGGCGCCCTCCTCACGCGCGGCGAGCCAGGCGCGGGACAGCGACAGGATTGCGCGGGCCGCGGCCGGGTGCGCCGCGATCGCGGCCAGGGCATCCTCGCTCACCGCCTCGCTGCCCAGCAACGGATCGGTCAGCGCCTCGCGCAGCCCCACCGCCAGCGTGCGCTCCTCGTCGCCGGCCAGCGCTTCCAGGCCGACCTCGAGCTGACGGGTCAGCTTGATCAGCAGCGACGCCGTCACCGGCCGCTCGTCGTGCTCAATCAGGTTGAGGTAGCTGGCGGAGATGCCGAGCTTGGTGGCGAGCGCCGCCTGGGTGAGGCCGCGCTCGCCGCGCAGGCGACGAACGGTGCGGCCGATGAGCGGACGAGCCATGGATGAACTTTACAGAATTGACAGACGCGGCGGAAGTCCCTGTCATGCCGCCCTGCGCCCCACCGGCCAGGGCGAATCACGATCCCGCGCGGCTCCGGTCGTTCCGGGTCATGGACGACCGCAGCTGCGGCGGCGCGCAACCAGGAGCAAGAGACCGGGCGATGGGCAGGCAGACGATCGCGGCGACGGACTACCGCCAGCTGGACGGGCTGCGCGTCGCGCCGGTGCTGGCGCGATTCATCGAGTCCGAGGCGCTACCCGGCACCGGCATCGCGGCCGACCGGTTCTGGTCCAGCCTCGCCTCGCTCGTGGACACGCTGGCGCCGCGGCTACGGGAGCTGCTGGCCGAGCGGGACCGCCTGCAGGCGGCGATCGACGCCCGGCACCGCGAGCGGCACGGGGCGGGCGACGATCCGGGGGACACCGAGGATTTCCTGCGCGGGATCGGCTACATCGTGCCGGAGCCGGAGCCGTTCGCGATCGAGACCGTGGGCCTCGACGACGAGGTCGCGCGATTGGCCGGGCCGCAGCTGGTGGTGCCGGCCACCAACGCCCGCTACCTGCTCAACGCCGCCAACGCCCGCTGGGGCAGCCTGTACGACGCGCTCTACGGCACCGACGCGCTGGGCAGCGCCGCACCGGCGGGCGCCCTGGACGGGAGGCGGGCCGACGAGGTGGTGCGGCGCGCGGCGCTGATCCTGGACGAGATCGCGCCGCTCGCCGTCGGCCTCAGCCACCGGGAAGCGGTGCACTACGGCAACGAGGACGGCGAGCTGGTGGTGCGGCTGCACGACGGACGCCGGACCGCGCTGGAGCATCGCGAGCGGTTCGTGGGCTTCACCGGCGACGCCGCCGATCCCGCCCGCGTGCTGCTGCGTCACAACGGGCTGCACGTGGAGCTCCTCTTCGACCGCGCGCACCCGACCGGGGCCCGCAGCGCGTCGGGACTCGCCGACATCGTGCTGGAGGCGGCACTCAGCACCATCATCGACTGCGAGGACAGCGTCGCCGCGGTGGACGCGGACGACAAGGTGCTGGTCTACCGCAACTGGCTCGGGCTGATGCGGGGAAGCCTCGCCGCCTCGTTCGACAAGGGAGGCCGCACGGTCGAGCGCCGGCTGGACCCGGACCGCAGCTACAAGACGCCGGGCGGATCGACCCTCACCCTGCCCGGCCGCAGCCTGATGCTGGTGCGCACCGTCGGCCACCACATGCACACCGACGCGGTGCTGGACACGGACGGGCGGCCGGTGCCGGAGGGGTTCCTGGACGCCGCCGTCACCAGCCTGATCGCGCTGCACGACCTGCGTGCCGACGGCCGGCCGCGCAACAGCCGGCACGGCTCGATCTACGTGGTCAAGCCGAAGATGCACGGTCCGGACGAGGTGGCGCTGACCGACGCGCTGTTCCGAGGCGTCGAGCGGATGCTGGACCTCCCGGCCGACACCATCAAGATGGGCATCATGGACGAGGAGCGGCGCACCAGCGTCAACCTCGCCGCCTGCATCGCCGCGGCACGGCGGCGGGTGATGTTCATCAACACCGGCTTCCTGGACCGCACGGGGGACGAGATCCACACCTCGATGGAGGCCGGCGCGGTGATCCGCAAGGCCGAGATCAAGAACACGCCGTGGATCAAGGCATACGAGGACCGCAACGTCGACATCGGCCTGGCCGCCGGGCTGCGCGGCAAGGCGCAGATCGGCAAGGGCATGTGGGCGGCGCCGGACCGCATGGCGGAGATGCTGGCGCAGAAGGCGGCGCATCCCACCGCCGGCGCCAGCACCGCCTGGGTCCCCTCGCCCACCGCGGCCACCCTGCACGCGCTGCACTACCACCGGGTAGATGTGGCGGGGCGGCAGGACGCGCTGCGGACGGCGGCACCCGATCCGCCAGGCGCGCTGCTGCAACCGCCGCTGCTGAACAACGACCGGCCGTCGGCGGCGGCCATCGCGCGCGAGCTCGACAACAACGCGCAGTCGATCCTGGGCTACGTGGTGCGCTGGGTGGACCAGGGGGTCGGCTGTTCCAAGGTGCCGGACCTCGATGGGGTGGGGCTGATGGAGGACCGCGCCACGCTGCGCATCTCCAGCCAGCACATCGCCAACTGGCTGCTGCACGGGCTGGTCACCGAGGCGGAGGTCGAGGGGTCGCTGCGGCGGATGGCCGCCGTGGTCGACGGCCAGAATGCGGACGACCCCGCCCACCGCCCGATGGCGCCGGGGTTCGACGGCCCCGCCTTCAACGCCGCCCGCGACCTCGTGTTCAAGGGAGCGACGCAGCCGGGCGGCTATACGGAGGACACGCTGCACCATTGGCGGCGGGTGGCGAAGGCTGCCGCCTGACCATCGGGCTCACCCGGATCGGGCCAGTTCCGCGACCGCCTCGGCCACCGAACCGAACAGCCCGCATCGCATCCAGAACCGGCCCAGGGCCGCGCGCGCGGCGTCGTCCAGCTGCGGGATGACGCGCCGGTGCACGGCGAAGACGGGGGCGCCATGATCTTCCGCCTCCCGGATGGCTGCCAGCAGGGCGGCGGATCCCGCCCCGGCGTCCCACACCACCGGACAGGCGACCTGGGAATGGTCGTAACGCTCCTCCAGCACCCCGCGCCGCACCAGGCGGGCCGCCAGCAGGAAGAACTCGGTGATCCGGGCCTCGATCAGGCCAGCGGCGAATCCCTTACCCGTGCAGTCCTCGACGTGGCGGGTCGCGTCGACCGCATCGGCGCGATCGATGGCGAACGGCGTGGCCGCCTGCATGAACCAGCCGACGTGCGGCTCGACCGGCAGGCCGCAGAACGCCAGGGCCCGCTCCAGGAAGCAACGCAGCGGATGACGGCGGTAGTCGTAGCGCCGCGCCAGCATCCGTCCGTCCCGGCCTTCCAGGAAATCGCGCCGCAGCGGCCGCACGAGGTGGTTCTTGGCGTCGAGGACCACGCATCGCGGATGGGCGGCCGTGCGGCAGGCCAGGAGCTTGAGCGCCTGCTGGGTCCACCAGCCGGATGCCGGCGGCATTGGCCCCAGCGTCCTGGCCGGCACGAAGCGCACCCGGTCGGCAAGGTGTCCATACTCGGCGCGCAGCCGGTCGCGCCAGGCGACAGGCTGGCCGACCTCGGTGTTCTCCACCACCACGATCTCGCCGGCCAGCGCGGACGGGAGATGGAGGCGCATCGAGCGGGCCTGCAGCACCAGCGGCCACGCGTCGTCCCCATGCGCCACCGTCACGAACGCGTAGGGCATTCCCCGGGCGTCGGCATCCTCCTCGTGTTCCATGGGAACAGGCCGGTCCTGAAGAGCGGGGGCCAGGGGCGAACCCCTGGCCTCCCCCTCAGCTGATGCGCTCGCCGTGCAGCGTCATGTCCAGGCCCTCGACCTCGTCGTCGCGGCTGACGCGCAGGCCGACCGTGAGGTCGATGATCTTGAGCAGCACGAACGAAAGCAGGCCGCTCCAGATCAGCGTGACGCAGACCGCCTTGCCCTGGATGATGAACTGCGCGAACGAGCCCGCGGTGCCGGACGTGGCGGGCGTGGTGCCGGTGGCCGACAGCGGCGCATAGGCGAACACGCCGGTCAGCAGGGCGCCGATGATGCCGCCGATGCCGTGCACGCCGAACGCGTCCAGGCTGTCGTCGTAGCCCAGCAGGTGCTTCAGGCTGGTGGCGGCGAAGTAGCAGCCGACGCCGGCGACAAGGCCGATGACGATCGATGCGCCCGGCAGCACGAAGCCTGACGCCGGCGTGATGGCGACCAGACCCGCCACGGCACCGGAGATGATGCCGAGCACGGTGGGCTTTCCCTTGACGACCCACTCGGCGAACATCCAGCCCAGCGCCGCCGCCGCGGTGGCGATCTGGGTGACCGCCATCGCCATGCCGGCGCGGCCGTTGGCGCCCACCGCCGAGCCCGCATTGAAGCCGAACCAGCCGACCCACAGCAGGGAAGCGCCGATCACCGCGTAGGTGAGGTTGAAGGGCGACATGTCGTCGTGGCCGTAGCCGGTGCGCCGCCCCAGCACCAGGGCGCACATCAGGCCCGCGACGCCCGCGTTGATGTGCACCACGGTGCCGCCGGCGAAGTCGATGGCGCCGAACGCGCCGACCCAGCCGATCGGGCTCCACACCCAGTGCGCGATCGGCGCGTACACCACCAGCGACCACAGCACCATGAAGATGCACATGGAGGAGAACTTCATGCGGTCTGCGAAGGCGCCGGCGATCAGCGCCGGGGTGATGATCGCGAACGTCATCTGGAACATCATGTAGACGCTCTCGGGGATGGTCGTGACCGTCGGGTTCGACGAGCCCAGCCCCAGCGTGAAGCCGATGTCGGCCCCCTGCGCGATGTTGGCGCCGATGCCGTTCAGCATGACCCGCGACAGGTCGCCGATGTAGGGCGAGCCGGTGGTGAAGGTCAGGCTGTAGCCCAGCACGGTCCAGGTGATGGACACCAGGCAGCAGATCGCGAAGGCCTGCATCAGGGTGGCCAGCACGTTCTTCTTGCGCACCATGCCGGCGTAGAAGAGCGCCAGGCCCGGCACGGTCATGAGCAGCACCAGCGCGGTGCTGGTCAGCATCCAGGCGGTGTCGCCGCTGTCGAGCTTGGGCGGCG
>CAXUBN010000098.1:0-7854 GCA_964249255.1 uncultured Acetobacteraceae bacterium
CGCGCGGGGCCGCGGCGTCGCCCGCGAGGCGGCGGCGGCGGCGCTGCGGTTCGCGCACGATGCCGGGGAGGCGCGGGTGGTGGCGGTGGCGCGGGAGATCAACTTCGCGTCCCGCACCACGCTGGGCGGCATCGGCATGACCGTGTGCGACCGCTTCGAGCGCGACGGCTACCGCATGCTGATCTACGAGAGCGTGCGCCGCCCCTGAACTCGTTCGAGGATGCGCTGCGCCGGCGAGCCGACGCGCCTGCCTGCGCTTCCGGTGCTCACGGCCAGGGGGCCGCTCCGCTCCGGTTCCGGGCAGTCGCGCCGGGGGTGCCGCTGAAGCGGCCTCTCGCTCGGCGCCCCCCATCCTCAAACGAGTGCTGATCTCCCGTTGGGGACCGTCAGGAGCTGTGCGAGACCTGCCGGGTCAGCGCGTCGATCAGCGCCTGCACGTCGTTGCCGTGGTGGGCAAGGTAGCTGGAATAATCGTCGCGCTCGTTGATGCTGAGGCTGACGCCCTCGGCGATGATGTCGACCACCCTGGGCGAGCCGCTGCTGTCGCTGACCTTCCACTGCACGTTGACGGGCGCCTGCCCGGGCCGGGTGATGACGGTGGGCACCAGCCCGTCGCCGTTCGCGGTCGTCGCCTCGCCCACGGTGACGCTCACCCCCTTGTAGTCGCCGAGCTTGCCGGTGATGGAGTTGGTCAGCACTTGGTGGAACAGCACCAGGTAGCGCTGCTGCTGCGCCGGGGTTGCCGTGCGCCAGTACCGGCCGAGGCAGAAGCGGCCGATCGCATCCACGTCCACGTCCTGGCTCAGCATCGGCAGCACGGCCGCCTTCTTCTCGGCCAGGCTGCCCGAACCGTTGACGATCGCGGTCAGCCGGTTGCCGAGCGACTGCACGAACGCCGCATCCCCGGCTTGCGCGTGGGCGGGCGCGGGTGCCAGCACCGTGGCCACCGCGATGGGTGCCGCCGCCAGGACCATGGAGGCCAGGAAGGCGGCCAGGCGGGCGCGGATGTTGGTCTTCAGCATGGCGATCTGCCCCGACGTCGTTGGGAGTGCGGATTCAGTGGGAGTACCAGTCCGGAACGGTCATCCGGTGGTCGTCGCGCACCGCCTGGATCTCGGCGCTGCGGTGCTGCCGGTAGAGACTGCGTATCGTCGCATACGGGTCTAGCGCGTTCCTCTTGATCTGGTCGAGGTCGGCCAGCACCTCGGACCGGGCATCGACCACGCCGACGCCGTAGCGCACCGTGTTCAGCGTGAGCAGCCCGTAGCCGCGCGGCACGTAGGTGAAGGGCGACAGCGCGACGTCGAGGCCGAAGCCGTTGGCGTCCCGGGTGGAGGACGGGCCCAGGAACGGCAGGAACAGGTAGGGGCCCTCCGGCACGCCCCAGGTCGCCAGCGTCAGTCCGCCGTCGGTGTCGTGGAACGGATAGCCCCAGCCGGAGGCGACGTCGAGGATGCCGCCGATGCCGACCGTCGAGTTGATCAGGACGCGCATGAAGGTGTCGCCGGCGCGGCGGGGCTTGCCCTGGAACACGTCGTTGAAGAAGCGCGGGCCGCTCGACAGGTTGGTCAGCACGTTGTGGATGCCGGTGCGGCCGACCCGCGGCACCACGTACACGTAGGCTTGCGCCACCGGCTTCAGGGTATAGGCGTCGAGCGTGTCGTCGACCCGGTAGAAGAACCGGTTGGCCGGCTCGAACCGGTCGTTGGCCTGCTGGTAGTCGGCCAGCCCCGCCGGGTCGGTGGGCCTGGTGGCGCAGGCGGCAAGAACGAGCAGGCAGACCGTCATGATCCCCGGCCGGACACCCCGCTTCCCGCGATGTCGCTCGGAGGTGGTATGCAGGCGCATCGGTCGACCTCGGCTCGTGCCTGCCGGGTATCGCGCCCCGGATCCGTTGTCCGATCTTCCTAACATGGCCCCGTGACGGCGCAAGGCGGCAGCGAATCGCGGGTTTGCCGGCCCGGCGGCTTCCACCCTAGGCTGCGGCGGACCATATGCGGGCACAGCGACGGCCGCCGTGACGCGCCGATCTCAAGCCATCGGACCAGCATGAGCGATCTTCAGGACGACATCTCGCTGCGACGCGACGGACCCGGCCATGACGGCGGGCGGAAGCCGGCCCGCGCGCGGCCGGCGCTGGAACGGTGGCTGACCGGTCCGCGGGTCGCCGGGCTGCCCGAGCTCAGCGCCGACCGCGCGCCGCCGCTGCTGTCGTTCGAGTTCTTCCCGCCGCGCACGGACGCGCTGGAGCAGCAGCTCTGGGCCTGCATCCGGCGGCTCGAGGTGCTTCGGCCATGCTTCGTGTCGGTCACCTACGGCGCCGGCGGCTCGACCCAGGAGCGCACCCACGACACCGTGACGCGGCTGGTGCGGGAAACGGCGCTGGTTCCCGCGGCGCACCTGACCTGCGTCGGCGCCAGCCGCGGCGCGGTGGACGACGTCGCCCGCCGCTACTGGGACGAGGGAGTGCGGCACATCGTGGCGCTGCGCGGTGATCCGGCGGAGAAGGGCGGCCGCTTCGAGGCGCATGCGGATGGCTATGCCAACGCGGCCGAGCTGGTGGCGGGGCTGCGGCGGGTGGCGCCGTTCGAGATCTCGGTCGCCGCCTACCCGGAGGTGCATCCGGAGGCGGCGGACGCGCAGGCGGATCTCGACAACCTGAAGCGCAAGCTCGATGCAGGGGCGACCCGGGCGATCACGCAGCTGTTCTTCGACGCCGACACGTTCCTGCGCTTCATCGACAGCTGCCTGGCCGCCGGCATCACCGCGCCGGTGGTGCCGGGCATCATGCCGATCGCCAACTTCGACTCGGCGCGGCGCTTCGCCGAATCCTGCGGCACGCGGATGCCGGACTGGCTGGTGCGCATGTTCGCCGGCCTCGACGCGGATCCGCAGACCCGGCAGATGGTGGGGGTGGTGGTGGCGGCCGAGCAGGTGCGGCTGCTGCAGGCCAACGGCGTCGACGAGTTCCATTTCTACACGCTGAACCGGCCCGACCTCACCTACGCGATCGCGCACATCCTGGGCGTGCGGCCGGACCCGGTGGTCGCCGCGCCGACCGCCTGACCGGCGGGGCGGCATCGGGCCGGACGGGACCAGTCAGGCCTGCAGGTTGAGGCGGCTGCCCGGTGCGCTGCCGGCCTCGTCCCCGGCGACCGTGCTGGCCGAGACCACCCTGCCGTCGGCGTCGGTGATGGTGGTGGTCACCGAACCGTCGGCGTTGGTGGCGACGCTGATCGACGTGCCGGAGGAGCTGCCGCTGGGCGCGCTGCTGCCGGATGCGGCGGTGGGCTTCGCGTCGTCGGAGGCCGAGGACGGCAGCGTGCTCGTCACGCTGGAGGCTCCGTTGATGCTGCCGCTCATCGATCGGGTTCCGGCCGGTTGATCAGCCGTCATCATGGCCGTGAGGGCTGAAGCAACCGTTAAGGCGTTCTGCGGTGCCGAGCCTACTCAGCTCTGGCCGGCGGCACGTGCCAGGCGAGGTTGTGGATCAGCAGCGCCACCAGCCCCGACCAGCCGGTCTGGTGCGATGCGCCGACGCCGCGGCCGGTGTCGCCGTCGAAGTACTCGTAGAACAGTATGAGGTCGCGGAACGCCGGGTCTTCCTGCAGCAGCGCGTCGTCCCCGTGCACCGGCCGGCGTCCGTCCGGACCGCGGGTGAACAGCCCGATCAGCCGGCGCCCGATTTGCTCCGCCACTTGGCGGAGCGTCGCCTGGGTGTCGGAGCCGGTGGGAAGGGCGATGCGGTAGCCGTCGCCGTAGTAGCTGTCGAGCCGGATCAGGCTTTCCACCAGCAGGTAGTTGACCGGCATCCAGACCGGCCCGCGCCAGTTCGAGTTGCCGCCGAACAGGCGCGAGGTGCTCTCGGCCGGCTCGTAGTCCAGCTCGAAGCTGGCGTTGTTCCACTCGAAGCGGTACGGCGCCGCCTTGTGTGCGCGCGAGACCGCACGGATGCCGTTCGGCGACAGGAACTCGCCCTCGTCGAGCATGCGCTCCAGCGTGCGCGTCATGCGGTGGGTGCGCAGCAGCGACACCAGCGCCGTGTTGCCCTGGCCGGTGCGCTCCCAGCTCGAGACCAGCCCGGCCAGGTCGGGCCGGTGCTCCAGGAACCAGCGCATGCGCGCGGCGAACGCCGGCAGCCGGTCGATCTCGTCCTGGCGCAGCACGGTGACGGCGTAGAGCGGGATCAGCCCCACCATCGAGCGCGCGCGCAACGGGATCTGCCGTCCGTTCGGCAGCGTCAGCGCGTCGTAGAAGAAGCCGTCCTGCTCGTCCCACAGCGCGTTGCCGTCGGCGGCGGCGATCAGCAGGAAATGCTCGAAGAACTTGGTGGCGACGTCCTCGTACGCCGGGTCCTGCAGGGCCAGCTCGATCGCGATGTGCAGCATCGCCAGCGCATACATCGCCATCCAGGCGGTCCCGTCCGACTGCGACAGCGTGCCGCCGGTGGGGAGCGGCGCCGAGCGGTTGAAGATCGCGATGTTGTCGAGGCCCAGGAAGCCGCCCTGGAAGATGTTGAGGCCCTGCGCGTCCTTGCGGTTCACCCACCAGGTGAAGTTCATCGCCAGCTTGTTGAACACGCGCTTCAGGAAGGCGTGGTCCGACGCGCGGTTCAGGGCCCGGTCGGTCTCGAACACGCGCCATGCGGCCCAGGCGTGCACCGGCGGGTTGGCGTCGCCGAACGACCATTCATAGGCCGGCAGCGCCGCGTTGGGATGCATGTAGCCCTCGCGGGTCAGCAGCAGCACCTGGTCCTTGGCGAAGTCCGGATCGACCAGCGCCAGCACGGTCGCCTGCAGCGCCAGGTCCCACGAGGCGAGCCAGGGATATTCCCACTTGTCCGGCATCGAGATGATGTCGGACGCATCGAAATGTTCCCAGTCGGCGTTGCGGCCGCGGCGACGCTCGGCGGGCGGCGGCGTCGTCGCGGGATCGCCCTTCAGCCAGCGATGCACGTCGTAGCGGTAGAACTGCTTCGACCACAGCATGCCGGCGAAGGCCTGGCGCTGCACCAGCCGGCTGTCCTCGTCGGCGATCGGCGCCTGCAGCACGCTGTAGAACGCATCGGCCTCGGCGAGGCGGGCGGCGAACACGGCGTCGTGGTCGGCGAACGGGTCGCCGTCGTCGGGTGCGGCGATCCGGAAGCGCAGCCGCATGACGTGCTCGGCGCCGGCCTCGATCGTGACCCGGCGCAGCATCGCGCATTTCGTGCCGGTACGGGCCGGGTTCACGGCGTCGGCCCGGCCGCCGACGACATGGTCGTTGATGCCGTCCTTGAAGTGGCGGCCGGTCTCGTTGCCGCCATCCAGCCGGTTGACGTTGGTGTCGTTGTCGCAGAACAGCGGCGTGGCGGCGCCGTCGACCGACCACCGCATCTCCGGCAGCCCGTCGTGCGCGGCCGTGACCTCCGCATCGGACAGCGCGCGCAGCACCGGCCGGGCGGCGTTCTCCGACCAGGACCAGGTGTTGCGCGACCAGAGCTGGGGCAGCAGCCACAGCGTGGCCGCCTCCGGACCGCGGTTGACCACGCGCAGCCGCATCAGGATGTCGTCCGGGCCGGCCTTGGCATATTCCACGAACACGTCGTGGTAGCGGTTCCCTGCCATCACGCCGGTGTCGAGCAGCTCGTACTCCGGCTGGTCCTGGCCGCGGCGGGCGTTCTCCTCGACCAGGTCCTCGTAGGGATAGGCCGCGTGCGGGTACTTGTAGAGCATGCGCGCGTAGGAATGGGTCGGCATGCTGTCGAGGTGGTAGTAGAGCTCCTTGACGTCCTCGCCGTGGTTGCCCTCCTGATTCGTCAGCCCGAACAGCCGCTCCTTCAGGATCGGGTCGTGGCCGTTCCACAACGCCAGCCCTAGGCACCAGCGCAGCTCCCGGTCGCCGAAGCCGGCGATGGCGTCCTCGCCCCAGCGGTAGGCGCGGCTGCGCGCGTGGTCGTGCGGGAAGGAGGCCCACGCCTCGCCGTCCGCGCTGTAGTCCTCGCGCACCGTGCCCCACTGCCGGTCGCTGAGATATGGCCCCCAGCGCTTCCAGGCCCCGTCCGCGCGATCGGCGAGGAGGCGGCTGCCCTCGACGGTGTCGAAGATGGCCGGCGCCCCAGGTCCCTCCGCTCCAGACTTCTTCGTCTCTGGCCCTCCCGTCGCGGCGCTCATGCGGCGGCGAGGGCGGCGACGGCGGCGAGGCGGGCGCGGGTGCCGGCATCGGCCAACCCGTTCACCGCCTCCGGACGCCAGTGCCGCTGGAAGGCGGTCAGCACGATGGCGAGCGGCGGGTCCAGGGCACCGGCATCGGCCACGTCGTAGCCGATCCGCCGCAGCTGCGCGCGCACGGCGGCCAGCGCAGCCGCATCGTGGAGCGGGTCGCCGGTGGCGGTGCCGGTGCCGATGTCTGGGACCCCGTTCGGGAAGACGCCGATCCCGGCGGCGGCGAGCCGCGCCCAGGGAAACAGCTCGCCCGGGTCCTGCTTGCGGTCGGGGGCCACGTCGCTGTGCGCCACCACGCGCAGCGGCGGGATCGGGTGCCGCGACAGGATCCGGCGGCACAGATGCTCGACCGCGGCGACCTGCGCCTCCGGGAACGGCCGGTAGCCCCATTCATGGCCGGGATTGACGATCTCGATGCCGATCGAGCTGTCGTTCAGCATGCGGCGCCCCTGCCAGAACGAGATCCCGGCATGGGCGGCGCGCAGCGACTCCGGCACCAGCCGGAACACCCGTCCGTCCTCCTCGACCAGGTAGTGCGATGAGACCTGCGCCTCGGGATCGCGCAGCCGGTCGAGTGCCGCGCCGCCGGACTGCATGCCGGTATAGTGCAGCACCAGCGTGTCGATCACCGCGCCCGCCTTGCGCGCACGGCAGTTCGGGCTCGGCGCCTCGATGACGTTCTCCGGGACGAACTCCATGCCTTACAGCCCCCGGTCGCGCTTGATGCGGTCCCATGCGGCGTTGACCCGTGCCACCCGGTCCGAGGCCCGGTTGATCTCGGCCGGCCTGACACCGCGCGCCGCCAGGCTGTCCGGATGGATCTCGCGCATCAGCCGGCGCCAGGTCGAGCGGATCTCGTCGTCGCTGGCGCTGCGGGCCACGCCCAGCACCGCATACGCGTCCGGCTCGTTTGCGGCCGGGCGCGCGGCGTTGGTCTCTGCACGGTCCCAGGCGCCATGACCGAGCCCGAAGGCGTGGTGGACGCGGCCCAGGAAATCGAGCTCGGGCCGGTTGGGGGCGCCGTCGGCGCGCGCGATCGCGAACAGCGCGGCCAGCACCTCCTCCAGCACGTGCGGCTGGTCGGCGAAGCTGCGGCCGAGCTCCTCGGCGAACGGCATGTAGTCGTCGGTGCGGGTGCGGGCCTGGTCGAACAACCGGCCGACCTCGCTGGTGGCCTCGAGCGGGATGCGGAAGCTGCGCTTGAAGCTGTCGATCTCCTGCCGGTTCACCGGGGCGTCGCACTTGGCCAGCTTGGCGGACAGCACCACCACCACGATGGCGAACAGCTGGTCGCGCTTGCCGGTGACGGCGGCCATCTTGGCCGCCACCCGGAGCGCCGCGTTGTTCGGGTCGGGCGCCTGCCGGTCGCGCGGCTCGGCTCCCAGGAAGCCGGTGCCGCCCCATGGGCCCCAGCCGCCGGACGGCGGGTCGAGCAGCGCGCCACGGTCGGCGGCATGGCCCAGCGCCGCCCCGACCACCGCCCCGATCGGCCCACCCATCGCGAAGCCCGTCATCCCGCCGAACAGCTTGCCCCAGATCGCCATGTCCTTCCTGTAGCACACGCCCCGCGGTTCATACGCGGGAGGGGTGGGGGCGTTCGCGGATGTTGGTCAGGGCTCTGCCCTTGGGACCCGTTCGTTCAGCGGCGGGC
>CAXUBN010000099.1:0-7778 GCA_964249255.1 uncultured Acetobacteraceae bacterium
GGTTGGCGAGGTAGCGCACCGGGTCCACCGGCTCGTGCGTCGGGCCGGCCGTCACCAGCGCGCGCATGCCGGCCAGCTCCCGTTCGGCCCGATCTCCCGCCCCCACCGCCAGCATCCGCTCGATCGCCTGGAGGATCGCCGGCGGCTCGGCCAGCCGTCCCGGTCCGAACTCGTTGCAGGCCATCACGCCCTCGTCCGGCCCGACCACCGCCACCCCGCGCCCGCGCAGCGTCGCCATGTTGGCGACCGTCGCCGCGTGCCGCCACATGCGCACGTTCATCGCCGGCGCCACCAGCACGGGCGTGTCGGTGGCCAGCAGCACCGTGGTGGCGAGGTCGGAGGCGTGGCCCCCCGCCATGCGGGCGAGCAGGTCAGCCGATGCCGGGCATACCACCAGCAGGTCGGCCGACCGCGACAGCGCGATGTGACCCATCTCGCTCTCGTCCGTCAGCGACCACAGCGCCGTGTGCACGGTCTCGCCGCTCAGCGCCTGCAGGCTGAGCGGGGTGACAAACTGCGCGCCGCCCTCGGTCAGCACGCATCGTACCCCGCAACCGCGCGCGGTGAGGAGCCGTATCAGCTCCAGCGACTTGTAGGCCGCGATGCCGCCGCTCACGATCAGCAGCACGCGACGGCCGGCCAAGATCGCACCGATCGGGGTTGCGCCGGCCGGGGTTGCATTGGCCGGGGTCGTGCCGGCCGGACCGATGCCGCCAGGAACTAGGGGCTCGGGGCTCACAGGCGCCAGCCGGAATGGATTGCGGCGATCCCACCCGACAGGTTGCGCACCGCCACCCGCGCGAACCCGGCCCCCCGCATGGTCGCCAGCAGCGCGTCCTGGTCCGGAAAGCGGGCGATGCTTTCGGCCAGGTAGCGGTAGCTGGCGGCATCGCCCGCGATCGCCTGACCCAGCCGCGGCAGCACACCGAACGACCAGGCCTTGTACACCGGTGCCAGGACCGCCACCTGCACCCGCGAGAACTCCAGGCACAGGAACCGTCCGCCCGGCCGCAGCACCCGCAGCGCCTCGGCCAGCACCGCGCCCTTGTCCGTGCAGTTGCGCAGGCCGAACGCCATCGAGACCCGGTCCACGCATCGATCGGGCAGCGGCAGCTGTTCGGCATCGGCGACCAGGAAACGCAGGTCCCCAATCAGTGCGCGGGTGACCGCACGGTCGTGTCCCACCGCCAGCATCGCCGCATTGATGTCGGACAGGATCGCCGGACCGCCGCCGGCGCGGAGCCAGCCGAAGCTGACGTCGCCGGTGCCGCCGGCGAGGTCGAGCAGCGACAGCGCCGGGCGCGGCTGCAGCGCTGCCACGAACACCCGCTTCCAGGCCCGATGGATGCCCAGCGACATCAGGTCGTTCATCAGGTCGTAGCGCGGCGCCACGCTGTCGAACACGGCGCGCACCATCGGCTTCTTGGCCGCCGATGGCACCTCGCGAAAGCCGAAATCGACCTGGGTCTGGGGAGAAGGCGGCACGTTGTCGCTCATCCCCGCAGTCTATAGCCTCTGCAGCACCCATGCCGGAACTCCCCGAGGTCGAGACCGTGATGCGCGGGATGCGCACGCATCTCGAAGGCCACACCATCATCCGCGCCGCCGTTCTCCGACCCGACCTGCGCTGGGCGATGCCCGCCGGTCTGGCCGACCGGCTGCGCGGGGCGGGGGTGCTCGGCTTCCGCCGACGCGGCAAGTACATCCTGATGCGGTTGGATGGTGGCGATAGCATGCTGCTGCACCTGGGCATGTCCGGCCGGGTCAACCTGTCTCGCCTCGACCCCGCCCTGCCGGTCGCGGTGGGCCGGCACGAGCACCTGGTGATCGAGACGGAGGAGGGCTGCCGCCTGGGCCTGGTCGATCCCAGGCGGTTCGGCGCGGTGGATCTGGTGGCGACCGCCTCCGAGGACGAGCACCGGCTGCTCGCAGGCATGGGGCCGGAGCCGCTGGAACCGGGCTTCACCGCCACGGTGCTGGGTGCCGGCCTGGCCGAGCGCCGCACCAGCCTGAAGGCGGCGCTGCTCGACCAGCGGATCGTCGCTGGCCTTGGCAACATCTACGTGTGCGAGGCGCTGTTCCGCGCCAGGCTGTCGCCGGAGCGCGAGGCGGGCACCCTTGACCGGCCGGCGCTGCGCCGCTTGGTGGAGGCAATCGGCGCGGTGCTGACCGAGGCGATCGCGGCCGGCGGCTCCAGCCTGCGGGACTATGTGCAGCCGGACGGCGAGTTGGGCTACTTCCAGCACGGGTTCCGGGTCTATGCCCGCGAGGGTCAGGGGTGTCCGGGCTGTCCGGGCGCGCCGCGCTGCCCCGGCATCGCCCGGATCGTGCAGGGCGGCCGCAGCAGCTTCTTCTGCCCGCGCCTCCAGGCTGCCACCCCAGGCGGCCCCCCTGGGAGTCGCCGGCCTCGCGGCGGCGTTGCTTGACGTGTGACAGTCCCGTGGCTTAGAAGACCGACCCTTCGCCGGCGATGTCGGATTGGACCCCGGGAGTTCAGCCTGGGTGCCATCCGGCGTCGCGCCGGCCGCACGAGACACGCCAGAGCGAACAGAGACCCATGGCCAACACCGCATCGGCGCGCAAGCGCATCCGGCAGAACGACGTCCGCAGCGCCCGCAACGCCGCCCGCAAGTCGCGCGTGCGGACCTTCATCAAGAAGGTCGAGACCGCGATCGCCAGCGGCGACAAGGCGCAGGCCGCGGAGGCACTCCGGGTGGCGCAGCCGGAGATGCAGCGCGCCACCGGCAAGGGCGTGGCCCATGCAAACACCGTCGCCCGCAGGATCTCGCGGCTGTCGAAGCGGATCAAGGCACTCGTTGCGGCATGAGGGACGACCAGGGGCACCGCCCCTGGCACCCACCAAGGGTGGCGCCTTTGGAAACTCATCTTTGAGTTACGGACGACCGGCTTTTCTGCTGGGCTGCCCGTTTCGAAACGTTAATAAATCATTTTACCGTCATTGGCGTCGACCGGACCCGTTGCATGCCGGCTCCGGATACAGGACGCGATCGTCGTCCATCAATCGTGACGTTGGTATCACGGTTGAGACTTGTCACGCTTGACACTGGCACTTTCGTTTTCGATCCAGATTCCCGTTGCCTCGTGCCGCGCCTGCGGCCTACTCTCCGCGAACGGTCACGACGCCGACCGATCGCTGTAAGAAACGGCAAATCCTCGCATGCTGCGCGTAAGTCACCGTCTTGCCGATGGTGATCCCTTGCGTGCCTGACTGTGAACTTTGCCGGCAGCCGATCACCGGGACAGTGTGACGGAAGCGTGCGGGGTGAGCGTGACGTCCAGTCTCTACGATCTCGGCGCCCTCGACGAGGCGCCGGCGGGACATACCGGAACCCCGACCCTCGATGCTCCCGTGGAGCGTCATCCGCATGCCGCCGAGTGGAGCCGGATCTGCACCCGCCTGCAGGCCGAGGTGGGCGAGGTCGAGTATCGCACCTGGCTGCGCCAGATGACGCTGGGCCCGGTGGAGCATGACGAGATCACGCTCTACCTGCCGACCCGCTTCCTGCGCGACTGGGTGCGCAGCCAGTACGGCGACCGGCTGGGCGCGCTCTGGAACACCGAGATCGCCGCCATCCGCCGCGTCGAACTGATGCTGATGCCGGAGGCGCGCGGCGAGGCAGGACCCGCCATGGTCTCGACCGGGCCCGGCACCCTGATCGGCATCCCCACCGCGGTCATGGCATCGACCCCGAGCGTGCCACCCTTGCCGGCCGTGTCCGCCGAGCCGCGTGGCGACCTCGCCGCTCCGCTCGACCCGCGCTTCAGCTTTGGCGGCTTCGTGGTCGGCAAGCCCAACGAGTTCGCGTACGCCTGCGCCCGCCGCGTTGCCGAGCGGCCGTCCAGCCCTGGCTTCAACCCGCTGTTCCTGTATGGCGGCGTCGGGCTGGGCAAGACCCATCTGATGCATGCGATCGGGCTGGAGCTGACCAGCGCGGCGCGGCCCTTAGGCGCCGTGTCGGTCGCCTACATGTCGGCCGAGAAGTTCATGTACCGCTTCATCGCCGCGATCCGTTCGCAGCAGACCATGGAGTTCAAGGAGCAGCTGCGTTCCGTCGACGTGCTGATGATCGACGACCTGCAGTTCCTGATCGGCAAGGACAACACGCAGGAGGAGTTCTTCCACACCTTCAACGCGCTGGTGGATGCCGGCAAGCAGATCGTGGTGTCCGCCGACAAATCGCCGTCCGACCTGTCCGGCCTCGAGGACCGGCTGCGCACTCGCCTCGGCTGCGGCATGGTAGCCGACCTGCACGCCACGACCTTCGAGCTGCGCATCTCCATCCTGGAAGCAAAAGCGGAGGCGTCCGGCGTCGCCGTGCCGCCCAAGGTGCTGGAGTTCCTGGCGCACAAGATCACCACCAACGTGCGCGAGCTCGAGGGCGCGCTCAACCGCATGATCGCGCACGCCAACCTGTTCGGCCGCTCCGTCACCCTGGAAGCGACGCAGGAGGTGCTGCACGACATCCTGAAGGCGCACGACCGGCGCGTTACCATCGAGGAGATCCAGCGCAAGGTTTCCGAGCACTGGAACATCCGCCTGACCGACATGTCCTCGGCCCGCCGTGCCCGCGCGGTCGCGCGGCCCCGCCAGGTGGCGATGTACCTGGCCAAGCAGCTGACCAGCCGTTCGCTGCCTGAGATCGGCCGCAAGTTCGGCAATCGCGACCACACCACGGTGATGCACGCGGTGAGCCGGGTCACCGAGCTGATGAACAGCGACACCGCGTTCGCCGAGGATGTCGAGCTTCTGCGCCGCATGCTGGAAAGCTGAGGGTTTCGGTCCAGTCCAGATCCTCCGGCAGGGCTGTTGCTGACTCAACACGGCTGCTAGGCTCCCGATCCTTTTCCGTCCCCGACGAGCCCGGCGAGACCAGCACCCATGAAGCTCAAGGCCGACCGCGCGACCCTGCTCAAGGCGCTCGCCCATATCCAGAGCGTCGCGGAGAAGCGCAACACCATTCCGATCCTGGCCAATGTGCTGATCGCGGTGCGGGACGGCCGGCTCACCCTCACCGCCACCGACATGGAGATCGCCATCGTCGAGGAGGTCGTCGCCACCGGCAGCCGGGACGGATCCACCACGGCACCCGCCGCCACCCTGTTCGAGATCGTGCGTAAGTTGCCCGACAACGCCGAGGTCGAGCTGGACCAGGCCGGTGGCGATGCACCGTTGGCCCTGCGCGCCGGCCGCTACGCCACCAGCCTCAACGTGCTGCCGGTCGACGACTTCCCGTCCATGACAGCAGGATCGCTGCCGCACAGCTTCCGCATCCAGGCCACGGTGCTGCGCGGCCTGATCGATCGCTCCCGCTTCGCGATCAGCACGGAGGAAACGCGCTACTACCTGAACGGCATCTACCTGCATCCCGCTCCGGGCGAGGCGGGCGACATGCTCCGCGCTGTCGCGACCGATGGCCATCGGCTGGCCCGGGTAGAGACCGAGCTGCCGAGCGGGGCCGCCGGCATGCCCGGCGTGATCGTGCCGCGCAAGACGGTGGCCGAGCTGCGCAAGCTGCTCGACGAGGCGGGCGAGGCCGTCGAGGTGGCGCTGTCGGCCACGCGCATCCAGTTCACGGTCGGCACCGTGATGCTGACCAGCAAGCTGATTGACGGCACCTTCCCCGAGTACGAGCGGGTAATTCCGCGCGACAACGACAAGATCATGCGCGTCGGCAAGAAGGACTTCTCAGACGCCGTGGCCCGCGTGTCGGCGATCAGCCAGGAGCGGTCGCGTCCGGTGAAGCTCTCGCTGGCCCGGCATCTGCTGACGCTGTCCGCCGCCAGCCCCGACCAAGGTACCGCCAAGGAGGAGCTGGATGATGGCCGCGTCAGCTACGACTCGACGCCGATCGAGATCGGCTTCCAAGCGCGCTACCTCAACGATATCACCGACCAGATCGACAAGGACGTCGAGTTCGCGTTCTCCGATAGCGCCGCGCCGACGCTGGTACGCGATGTCGACAGCCCATCGGCGCTCTACGTGCTGATGCCGATGCGGGTGTATGAACCAGGGGCGCCGCCCCTGGACCCCGCCAAGGGCCGCAGGCCCTTGGATCCCGATCCCTGAAGATTGGTGTCCAGCGGCTGCGCTTCTGGCGGGGTCCAGGGGCGGGGCCGCTGGCCTTCCACGATGCAAGACACAGCCCCCCGCCTGACCCGGCTCTCGCTGACCGACTTCCGAAACTACGCGTCGTTGTCCTGGAGCTTCGGCAGGCGCCTCGGCGTGATCACCGGCCCGAACGGCAGCGGCAAGACTAACCTATTGGAGGCGATCTCGCTGCTGGTGCCGGGGCGCGGGCTTCGCGGTGCCCGCATGACCGAGCTGCCGCGGCACGGCACCCCGCACTGGGCGGTGGCTGGACGGCTACGGATGGGCGAGGACCAGGTCGAGATCGCTACCGGTGCCCAGCCCGATCCCCGGCAGGACAACGCCGGCGCGACGCGGCGGGTGTTCCGCCTCGATGGCCAGCCGGTGCGCGGCCGCGCCGGGATCTCGGAGCACCTGTCGGCGGTTTGGCTGACCCCGCAGATGGATCGGTTGTTCAGCGAGGGTGCATCGGCCCGCCGCCGCTTCCTGGACCGGCTGGTGTTGGCGCTGGAGCCCGGCCACGCCCGCGAGGTGGCCGCGCACGACGAGGCCATGCAGAACCGCAACCGGCTGCTGGCGACAGGGCGCGGCGAGGGCGCCTGGCTCGATGGCCTTGAGATCTCGATGGCCCGCCACGCGGTGGCCGTGGCGGCGGCCCGGCGCGGCCTAGTCGCGCGATTGAACACGCAGGCCACCACGGAGGACGGCGATGGCTTCCCGCCAGCGCGGCTAGACCTCGGCTGTCCGGTGGCGGCGCGGCTGGCGGAGGCGCCGGCGCTGGCGGTCGAGGACTGGCTGCGCACGGCGCTTGCTGCGGCGCGACCCGGCGATCGCAGTATCGGCGCCGCGTCGCTGGGCCCGCACCGGGCCGACCTGCTGTTGTCCGATCTCCATACCGGCCGCGCCGCCGCCACCGCCAGCACCGGGCAGCAGAAGGCGCTCCTGATCGGCGTGGTGTTGGCGCATGCCCGATTGATCGGAGCGCTGCGTGGCGATCCCCCGCTGCTCCTGCTCGATGAGCCGCTGGTGCATCTGGATCAGGCGCGTCGCTTGGCGCTGTTCGAGGCGGTGGCGGAGGCGCCATCGCACGTGCTGATGACGGGCACCGACCTGGAGCCGTTCCACCCGCTGCTGGACGTGGCGGAAGCGGTATGTGCCGCCGATGGCAGGCTGTTCACGGCTGGTTCCGGGACCCCGGACACCCTATGATCTTATCAAGCAGATCCCACAGTTCTGGAGCATCCCACCGGCATGTCCGACAACGCCGTTTCCGCCGCCGTGCCCGCGTCCGATCATCGGGCGGACGCCGTGCTGCCGTCGGCGGAGTACGACGCCGCCTCGATCTCGGTGCTGAAGGGGCTGGATGCGGTTCGCAAGCGGCCGGGCATGTACATCGGTGATACCGATGACGGCTCGGGTCTGCATCACATGGCCTTCGAGATCATCGACAACGCCGTGGATGAGGCGCAGGCCGGCCATGCCACACGCTGCGACGTGGTGCTGAACGGCGACGGCAGCGTCACGGTTCGCGACGACGGCCGCGGCATCCCCACCGACCTGCATGCCGAGGAGGGCATCAGCGCCGCCGAGGTTGTGCTGACCCGGCTGCATGCGGGCGGCAAGTTCAACCAGAACAGCTACAAGGTGTCGGGCGGTCTGCACGGGGTCG
>CAXUBN010000100.1:0-7662 GCA_964249255.1 uncultured Acetobacteraceae bacterium
ACCCCGGCCGTGGCGGCACCGCCGTCCCCTTCCTTCCCGCCAGGCCCGCCATGATCGCTGACGCCTACGCCCACCTCCCGTATCGGCCCAACGTCGGGGCGGTGCTGTTCAACCGGAGCGGACGGGTGCTGGTGTGCCGCCGCGCCGACCGGCCCGGCGTCGGCTGGGGACCCTCCGGCGTCTGGCAGCTGCCCCAGGGCGGCATCGATGCGGACGAGGACCCCGCGACCGCCGTGCTGCGCGAGCTGCGCGAGGAGGTCGGCACCGACAACGCCGCGATCCTCGGCAGGTATCCGGAATGGCTCAGCTACGACCTGCCCGCCGCGGTGATGGGCCACGCGCTGGGCGGCCGCTACCGCGGGCAGCGGCAGCTGTGGTTCGCGCTGCGCCATCTGGGCGGGGACAACGAGATCCGGCTCGACAACGATCCGCATCCCGAGTTCGACGCCTGGGACTGGGTGCCGCTGGACGCGCTGCCGGCGCTCGCGGTCGACTTCAAGCGCGACATCTACGGTCTGCTGGCCACCGCGTTCGCGCCCCACGCCGCCGCCGTCGCGGCCGGGACCGCCGGGGAGGATGCAGATCGATGCTGAGGCTGGCCTGGTCGCTGCTGAAGGATACCGTCAACGGCTACATCGAGGACGACGCGCTGTCGCGCGGCGCCGCCATCGCCTACTACACCGTGTTCGCGATCGCGCCGGTGCTGGTGATCGTGATCAGCATCGCCGGGCTGGTGTACGGCGAGGAGGCGGCGCGCGGCGCCATCGTCGGCCAGCTTCAGGGCATGATGGGCCACGATGCCGCGGAGGCGATCCAGGCGATGATCGCCTCGGCCGGCAACAGGCGCAGCGGCACGCTCGGCACCGTGCTGGGCTTCGGCGCCCTGCTGCTGACCGCCTCCGGCGTGTTCGGCGAGATGCAGACCGGGCTCAACCAGATCTGGAAGGCGAAGCCGAAGACCTCGACGGTCACCCGGCTGGTCAGGGCGCGGGCGGTCAGCCTGGGGCTGATCGCGACGCTCGGCTTCCTGCTGATGGTCTCGCTGGCGGCGAGTGCCGCGATCACGGCCTTCAGTCACATGCTGCAGCACGTGCTGCCGGACGTCGACCTGCTGCTGCGCATCGTCAACTTCCTGATCTCGCTCGTGCTGATCTCGTTGCTGTTCGCGGCGATCTACAAGATCCTGCCGGACGTGCCGACGACGTGGCGCGACGTCGGCGTGGGTGCCCTGGTCACCGCCTTCCTGTTCACCGTGGGCAAGACCGTGATCGGCATCTACATCGGCAGCAGCCAGGTGGCCTCCTCCTACGGCGCCGCGGGGGCGCTCGTGATCGTGCTGCTGTGGGTGTACTATTCCGCGCAGATCTTCCTGCTCGGCGCCGAGTTCACCCGCGCCTGGGCGGTCCACCACGGCAGCGAGGCGGCGGAGGGCATCTGAGCCGGCGGGAGGATATCTGGTCCTGCCAGCGCCCGGTGCGTGACCGGGCCGACGCCAGGCTCCGACCTCAGCCGTGCGGCGGGAAGGCGAGCCCGGTCGGGCTCGGGAAGCGCGCCATGATGCCCCACCCGTATTTCGTTTGGGGACGCATGTCGTCGTGAACGCCGGCGTGGAGTGCGATGGCAACCTCGTTGGAGCCCCGCCGCAAGGGCAGGTCCATCGCACCGTTCTGCAGCGACAGCCGGCCATCCGGGGCCCGTCGCTCGCCTTCGGGATCGTAGAAGTTCTTGGCGGTGCCCACCGGCTGGCCGTTGACGAACACCCACACCTGCCCGAGCCACCCGAGCTGCAGGCGCCGCGTCCCCGCCCCCTGCGCGACGACCTGAAAGCGAAGCCAGCCGATCTCGGTCGGATCGTCGGACAGGACGTATCGCCGGTTCAGGTTCAACAGGCCACCGCGCTCGGACGATGATCCGTGCCAGACGCTCGCGTCCCGCGGCATCTCTCCGTAGCCCGGCTCATGACCGGCGAGCATCGGCGCGAGCGGCGAGACCTGCCATTGCCGCACGATCCCGGGGTCGTTGGCCGTCATGTCCGGCTCGGGCCGTGGCGACAGCCCATCGACCCTGTCCGGAAACACGACGAGGTTCGCGAACATCGCCGGCCCGCGCAGGCGCAGAGCGCCTTGTTCGGAGCCGCTTTCCAGGTTGTCGACGGACAGCACCGGATCCACGGAGCGGTTGACGTAGACCCTCATCCGCTTGCCGTAGACGACGACCCGCACGTGGTTCCACCCGTCGACCACCGGGGCCGCCCCCTGATACTGGGGATAGGTGTCCCACAGCATGAAGCCGTGGATCATGGGCGCGTACTGGATGCCGTCGTCGGACGCGCGTTCGTCGCCGAACAGGCGCTCGTAGACCTCCTCGCCGTTTGGCGCCCTGTCCGGCCCATGGACGCGGAACTGGACGGCGGGCATGTCGGCCGCCAACGACTTGAAGTCGTACTCGATGGTGCCGTCATGGAACGCGTAGCCGTTGAGCTCGGCCGAGCCCGCCTTCAACACCAGCAGGCCTTCCGGAAAGCCCTCCTTGAGCTGAAACTCGGCCTGTCCCTTCGGCCCCATGCTGTCAGGCTCCAGCATCCGCCAGTGCGAGGCCGACATCTCGACCCTGATCAGCTCGGACGATCGCGCTCCGGTGGCGCCGACCGCCGCCATCGACATCGCGAGCAGGAGACGCGGGAGAAGAACAAGGATCACGGGAGGAAACGGCTTCATCGGATGCCTTTCTCGGCGCTGCACGTTGGTCACTTGGGAGGTCTGCCGAACCCCGGGCAGCGGAACCAGAGGTCCGGGCCGGTCGGGTCCTGAACCGTTGCGGCGGGTCGTCAGGTCGCGGCGAAGGTCGTTGCGAAGGCTTGGGCGAGGTCCGAGACCAGGTCGTCCGGGTGCTCGATGCCGATGGACAGGCGGATGGTCGACGCCAGCATGCCCATTCGTTCCCGTACATCGGCGGGCACCCCCGAGTGGGTCATGCTCGCCGGCAGGCTCGCCAGGGACTCCGTGCCGCCAAGGCTGACCGCGAGGCTGAAGATCTGGAGCGCGTTGAGGAACCGGAACGCCGCACCCTGGCCGCCGGAGATATCGAATGAGAGGGTGGAACCCGCGCCGGTCGATTGCGCGGCGAAGACCCGGGCGGCGGCGGTGCCGGATGAATTGAACGGGAGGTAATGCACCCTCTCGACCATCGGATGATCGCGCAGGAATGTCGCCACGACCCGAGCGTTCTCGTCCGCCCGCTTCATCCGGATGGCGAGCGTCTCGAGCGAGCGTCCGAGCATCCAGCAGGAATGGGCGTCAAGCTGGGTGCCGATGGACCCGCGCAGCGCCCTGATGGGCGTCATGATCGCCCGGGAGCCCATGGCCGCGCCGGCGATCAGGTCGGAATGGCCACCCACGTACTTGGTCAGGCTGTAGAGCGAGAGGTCGGCACCATGCCGGAGGGGGTGCTGGAACAGCGGGCCGAGCATGGTGTTGTCGCAGGCGATCACCGGGGTATGGCCCTGCCGTTCGCCAAGCTCGACCGCCAGCCGCCGGACCATGGGAAGATCGACGACGCTGTTGATCGAATTGGCGGGTGTTTCCACCAGGATCATCGCCAGGCGGCCCATCGACAGGGACCGCTTGATCGCCGCGCGCACGACCGCCTCCTCCAAGCCATCCTCGAACCCGACCGCGCGGATGCCGAACGGCAGGAGCGTCCTAGTCAGCAGCGCTTCCGTACCGCCGTAGAGCGGCTGGGAATGGAGCACGACGTCACCTGGGCGCATGAGGGCAAGAAGGGTCGTCGAGATGGCGGACATGCCGGACGAGAACACGGCGCAGTTCTCGGCCCCCTCGAACACCGCGAGCCGATCTTCCACGATCTCGCTGTTCGGGTTGTTGAAGCGCGAGTAGATGAGCCCGCCGCCGTCGTCCCGTCGGCCCGAGGCCGCATCGAAGAAGTCGCGGCCCTCCTCGGCGGTGCGGAACACGAACGTCGAGGTCAGGAAGATCGGCGGCTTGACCGCTCCCTCGGACAGGGCGGGATCGAAGCCGTAATGCATCATCTGCGTTTCGGGATGGAGCGGATGGCCGCCGATGTGGGTCTTCTTGAAGCGCGTCGACGGGGCCGCGGACATGGTCGCTCCTGGCTGCTTGATCGGGACGCGGCTGCGTCCACCATGCTGGTTTGGGACGCTGCCCGGCGTGGCGGACCGTATGGTCTCCGGCGCCGGACGTAAGCGATGTTGCGATTGCGGCGACGTCGTGTTTCGCCTAAATCGTGCTTGAAGCACGGTTCTTTTGGCAGAATCTGCCATGGACGGGCGAGATCATGGACAGCAAGGACCGCCAGATCATCGCCGTGCTGCAGGCGAACGGACGAATAAGCAACCAGGAGCTGTCGGAACGGGTCAACCTGTCGCCATCCCCATGCCTGCGCCGGTTGCGGCAGCTCGAGGACGCCCAGGTGATCTATGGCTACACCGCCCTCGTGGACGAGGCCGCCTACGGCGTTCCCGTGACCGCCTTCGTCCGGATCCGTTTGCAGCCGCATGACGGCAAGACCATCGCCGCATTCGAGGCGGCCATCGGCCGGATCGGCGCGGTGATCGATTGCTACATCATGACCGGAGACGCCGATTACCTGTTGCGCGTCCTGGTCGGGAGCTTGAACGACTACGAGCGCTTCGTCCGCTTCCAGCTCCACGTCATACCAGGCATCGCCTCGATCGATACGAGCTTCGCCTTCGGCCACGTCAAGCGAGCGACCGTGTTTCCGCCGGTGTTGAACGCCTAGATCCTGGATCCATGAGATCCCTGGAGCGACGCGATGGGGTGTGATTCACGATCCGTCCAGGAGGATCGTGAGATGGCGGAGCTGTTCTAGCCGACCGAGGGGCAAATGGTGCGCGAGACCGGCAGCACGGCCCCAGGGCGGATCGGCGGCTACCGTAAGCCGTTGCTGGCCGGGCGCGAGGCTCTGCTGCGGGAGCTCGCCGCGGCCAACGGCAACATCACGCCCGCCGGGATCCGAGCTGGGCTGCCGCCACGATCTGGCACACCCTGCGCAGGCTCGGGCTGTCACACAAAAACAGCCTGAGGGCGACCGAGCAGGACCGGCCGGACGCAGCCTTTCATGGATCCGGAACGTCTCGTCTTCATCAACGAAACGGGTGCCGGCACCAACACGGTCCGGCGCCATGGCTAGGCGCCGCGCGGCCGGCGTCTGTTTACTGTTGCCCCGCACGGGCATTGTTGCATCACGACGTTCGTCGCCGGCCTGCGCAGCACCGACCTGGTGGCACCCCTGGTGCTGGACAGGCCGATGAACGGCCTGGCGTTCTTCGCCTACGTCGAACAGTTTCTGATCCCACGCTCCAGCTTGGCGACGTGGTCGTCATGGACGATCTCGGCGCCCAACAAGGTGGCGGGTGTGGCCGAGGCCGTTAGGGCGGCAAGAGCCAGCCTGCCCTACCTGCCGCCCCACTCGCCCGACCTGAACCCGATCAAGCGGGCATTCGCCAAGCTCAAGACCCTGCTCCGCGGTGCGGCCGCCTGCACCAGGAACACGCTCTGGACCACCATCGGCCAGCTCCTCGACCGCTTCAATTCGGCCGAGTGCCGAAACCACCTCGCCAACTCAGGTATGAGTCCTCGTAGGGCAAAAAATGCTCTAGAGGGCGCCCGACTGATACGCCTCCAGCGAGAGCAGCGGCTCCCACACCTCGCACTTGTGGTCGGCGATGAAGCCGGTGTTCGAGTATGGCGTCGGCGGAACCAGCTCGTGGATCACGTTGGTTTCGGCCTTGAAGCGGGGCCACTGGGTCACGCCGGCACCATTCGGGTTGCCTAACTTCGCGAAGTTGGTCCAGGCCGCCAGCATCTGGACGGAAAGCTGCTCCTCCGCCGTGGTCAACGTGGCGCCGGCCGGGATGCCGGTGCCGATCAGGTTGGCGAAGAGGAACGGCAGCTCGGTGCCGTGCGAGGCGCCGGGCGGCAGGAACGGATCGGACGGCTCGGACAGCCTGTTCGCGTTCTCGTCGGCGAACTCGTAGGCGTAGGTCGGGACGTTGACCGACAGCAGCTGGTCGTAGCCGAGCGCCGAGCAGGAGAAGGTGGCATCGGTGAACAGCGTCGCGAAGGCGAGATCAGGGGTGGCATAGGCCACGGTGGGATACAGGGCGGCGACGAAGGGCACCAGCTCGGGATCGACGACGCTGGCGATCGCGCCATCGTATCCGGATGCCGGGAGCGGAGCGCCCTTGAAGTCGAAGTCGAGCGCTGTGAACAGGCGGCCCTCGTCGTGGTTGGTTCCCTGGAGCACCGGGATGCGGTTGAACGCGCCGGTCGCGATGCCGACGATCGGCTGGATCGGCAGGATCGCGGTGCCGACGTTGGGCTGGAACTGGTCGGTCAGGGGATCCGACACGGACGAGCCGGGATCCTCCTGCCCAAGGATCGCCGAGACCGGGAGCGCCCGCAGGCAGGAAGCGTCGGTGGCACCCGCGCAGCCGACGGCCTTGGCGAAGGCCACGCCCTTGGCATCCGCGCTCGCGAGCGTCGGCAGCGTGGTGAGGTAGGAGCCGCTTTCCACGATGGCGCGCTGGATCAGGCCGGCCGCGCCCGGCGAGGCCAGCTGCTCCAGAACGGATTGCCCCCCCGCCGACTGGCCGAACACGGTGACCCTGTCGGGGTCGCCGCCGAACACCTTCGCGTTGGCCTTGACCCACCGCAGCGCCGCCTGCTGGTCCATCAGCCCATAGTCGCCCGAGCCACCGCCCGAGCTTTCCGCGTCCAGCACCGGGTTGGCGAGGAAACCGAGATAGCCCAGCCGGTAGTTGATGGTCACGACGATCACCCCGTCCTGGACCAGGGCCGAACCGTTGTAGCCGTCACCGCTGCCGTTCTTGAAGGCGCCGCCATGGATCCAAACCATGATCGGCAGGTTCTTGACGCCCGCGAGCGGGGTGTAGACGTTGAGGTAGAGGCAGTTCTCGGTCAGGCTGGTGGCGCCGAAGGCTCCTCCGAGCTGCGGACAGATCGGCGGCAGGGTGTTGGCCTGCAGCACGCCGGACCAGGAGGTCGGCTGCGGCGCCTTCCAGCGGAGCGTGCCCATGGGCGGCGCCGCATACGGGATGCCGAGATATTCGTTGGCGCTGGATGTCGAGATGCCCTGCACCACGCCACCCGTAGTGTCGATCGTTAGGCTGGTGGCCCGGGCGCTACCGCTCGATCCGTCCACCAGCGTCACAGCCACCGCCAAGCCGGCAAGCCTCATGAGACTCGTCATGTCGTTTCCCCTTTAATCAGGCTTATTGCCATTTATTATATCGAAACCGGTTATTAATAAGATTGCCGATTCGGCAATGTCAAGGAAGCAAAGACACGGTGGCAGGACCGCCGGCGACCCGATGAGTATTTTAGGACGACCGGGAGAACGCTCCCGGAGCGCTCGCCGGCCACGGACCGGGAAAGCCGCCTTGCCTCAGGCGGCGGGGTGGATCGGCAGCCAGGCCGACAGGCCGATCGTCACTTGTCGGTATCGCTGTCCGTCCGATATGACCGCGGCCTAGTGGCCGCCGCCCCGACCGCCGCCCACCGAAGGCTTCAGCAGGAAGCAGAACGGGATCACCGCGAAGGCGATGATCGAGAACAGGATGAAGCAGTCGTTGTAGGCCAG
>CAXUBN010000101.1:0-7618 GCA_964249255.1 uncultured Acetobacteraceae bacterium
CGAACGTCGCCGACCTCGCGGCGGAGCTGGTGCCGCGGGTGGTGGTGGTGATCGTGTCGCGTCTGGTGCGCCACAAGGGCCACCCCGAGCTGCTGGCGGCCATGGAGGCGGTGCCGGACGCCGAGCTGTGGGTGGTGGGCGACCGGCTGCCGTCGGACCACGGCGTGACGCTGGAGGCGGCGTTCGCGGCGGCATCGGCGTGGCTCGGGCCCCGGCTGCGCCGGCTCGGCTACCGCACCGACGTCGCGGCGCTGCTGGCGGCAGCCGACATCTTCGCGCTGCCCAGCCATTTCGAGGGGCTGCCGATGTCGGTGATCGAGGCGATGCTGTGCGCCCTGCCGGTGATCGCGACCGACATCCGTGGTCCACGCGAGCAGGTGGTTCCGGACCAGACCGGGCTGCTGGTCCCGCCACGCGACACATCGGCGCTGGCGCAGGCACTTGAACGCCTGGCAGCGGACGAACCACTACGGCGCCGGATGGGCGAGGCCGCACGGGTGCGAGCGCTGTCGCTGCACGACGAGCAGGCGGTGATCGAACGCACCCTGAACCTTCTCGGCGCCTGACGGTATTCAGATCCGGAAAAGCCGCAGATCACCAAGGGTGCCCGACGCACTCTGGCAGGATGCGCACGGCCATCACCGTCCGAACCGGTTCGGGAATGGTTTTCACCCCACGAGAACGTCATCTTCCACGTTCATTTATCGTTAATTCTGGCATCCGCTAATCGGCCCATCAGCAGCGCCCAGCGTCCGCCGGCCATGCCGCCCGGACGCCACCTGAAGGTGGATCATGACAGGTTTCCAGAACGAGCCCGATGATGTCGGCCCGACGGTCTTTCTCGGCGGCGCATCCGACATGCTGGAGTTCCTCGAGCAGGGCGTCTCGGCAGCCGTCCTCGCCAATCCGAGCCTCGGACTGTACGGGCACACCAACGGCGTGTTCCAGGCCGTCGGCGCCGGCGACATGACGGAGATCGCTGCGCTGTTCAGCCAAAGGGGCTCGGGCGTTTCCGAGATCGGCGGGCAGAGCGGCTACGCGTCGGGCCAGATCACGATCGCGAACCAGACCGCGCAAACGCAGTTCCTCTACGTCGGAACGACGTTCGCCGCCGGGAACGGCAGCATCTTCCAGCTCGCCAACAACGTGAACGATGCGCCGATCACGTATGATCCCATGAAGGGACAGTACTTCTACACCCTTCTCGCCGGCACGAGCTACACGTTGCAGACCGAGGCGGTCTCCCTGGGAACGGCGACCAACATCGCCGCGAACCAGATCAGGAGTTTCGTGTCGCCATCGTCGCTGTCGATCATGTCCTCCAGTGCCATGAGCGGCGGCAACGATTGGTCGAACGTGTCGGACAACGGCCTGCTCCAAACCAACCTGGACGGCGACGGCACCTACTCCACCTCGCCAGGCTTCCTGACGACCAGCTTCGCAGAGTACACCACGCTGTTCACCGCCCAGGGCTTCACGCCGGCGGAAACGGACGTCAACGTCCCGGACACGTTCGCGTGGACCAGCAACGACCTGCAGTCCTGGAAGGCCTACGTCGACAACGCCCGATCCCTGGGCATCATGAACGTGGCACCGATCTTCGCCGACTCGGGCTACAGCGCCGACCTCAACATCCCGTTCGCGATCTCGCCCTGGTATGCCACGCTGCGGCAGGCGGCCCTCTACAGCGGCGGCCTCAGCTTCGACGTGCCGCCGGACTACGCGTTCCTGCGGAACCCCACCTACCTGGTCAACCTGGTGCAGCAGATCCAGTGGGCGACGGACAACGGCCTGCGCAGCTCGCTCATCATCTCGCAGGGCGCGGTCAACGATCCCGCCAACAACCAGGATGCAAACCTCCTCGCCAACACGCAGAAGCTCGTCGCCTACCTCGAGGCGAACAACGCGCTGCCGAGCCAGTTCATCGTCGAGAACTATGACCTCGACGGGACCGGCAACCAGCTCGACACGCCCACCGCGAACAGCCTCGTTTCGGTCGCGAACTACCTGAGCGGCCTTCATCTCACCCCGACCAACAGCGAGAGCGGCCTGGAGGTCGCGGGCAGCAACAAGGCCGCCGACATGATCATCGTGGGGCAGGCGCCCTCCGAGCAGGTCACCTCGGTGGTGAACCCGCTCGCCCAGGACAGCCTGTTCGGAATGACGGGTGGCCAACGCGTCTCGGTCACGGTGTCCCTTTCGGCGGCCGGCCTCGGGACGCTGTCGTCCGCCGCGGGGATCGCGGATGGCGCGGCCCGGGAGATCACCCTGGCCGGAACGCCCGCGCAGCTCACCGCCCTGCTGCGATCCCTCACGTTCCGGCCGGATGCCAACGTGTCCGGTGCCGTCACGATCGACGTCTCGGCCACCGACGCGAACGGTTCAATCGCCGCCAGCACGGTGCTCGACGTCGCGACCCTGGCCCCCGCCGCACCGGCGATCGACCTCGGCCTGCAGACGCTGGTGCTCGACGTGTCCGAGGACAAGTGGACGCAGGACGCGCAGTTCACGGTGAGCGTGGACGGCGTGCAGGCGGGCGGGACCTACACCGCCACCGCGCTCCATGCCCTGGGTCAGTCGCAGGACATCGCCGTCACCGATGACTTCGGCGGCGGCGCACACACGGTGTCGGTGAACTTCCTCAACGACATCTGGGGCGGCACCGCGCTGGAGGACACCAACCTCTACGTCAACGCCATCACCCTGGGCGGCGTGACCACCACCGAGAACAACGAGCAGCTCTGCGCCGGCACGGCACAGTACAACCTGGCTCCCACCGCCGCGCAGATCGTCGGCGCGGGTTCCGCCAATACCGCGACGGCGTCATCGACCCCCACGCTGCGGGGCGTCGGCGTGGCCGGCGACGTGGTGACGGTGACGGCGACCCGCGGCGGGTCGAGCGCGGTGCTGGGCACCACGACCGCGGACGCCGACGGCAACTGGAGCCTGACAGCCCCGGTGCTGGCCGACGGAAGCTACCAGATCAGCGCGACGCAGGCCGACAGCCTCGGCAGCGTATCCCCGACCTCGGCGGCGCGGACGCTGGTGGTCGACACCCACGTGCCGGCGGCGCCGGAGATGACACCCGGGACGTCGCTGTCGACGAGCGCCACGCCGACCTGGACCGGCACGGCGGAGGCGGGCGCCGCGGTGACGGTGATGGCGACGCAGGGCGGGTCGAGCGTGGTCGTGGGCACGACGATCGCTTCTCAGACCGGCGGCTGGAGCCTGACCTCGTCCGAGGCGCTGCCGGACGGGATCTACCAGATCGACGCCACGCAGCGCGACGCCGTGGGCACCCTGTCCACGGCCTCGGCGGCGCAGGCCCTGGTGGTGGATACGCACGTGCCGGCGGCGCCGGTGATCGGCCTTGCGGTCGATACGCTGACGCTGGACGTGTCGGCGGACTGGTGGCAGCAGCCGGCGCAGTTCACCGTCAGCGTGGACGGCCAGCAGGTCGGCGGCGTCTACTCGACCGCCGCGTTGAAGTCGCAGGGCCAGTCGCAGGACATCGCGCTGCAGGGGGCGTTCGGCACGGGGGCGCACGTGGTCTCGGTGAACTTCCTCAACGACATCTGGGGCGGCAGCGCCGCGACCGACACCAACCTGTACGTCAACGCCATCACGCTCGACGGCGTGACCACGACCGAGAACAGCGCGCAGCTCTGGGCCGGCGCGATCCGTTACGACCTTGCACCGGTCGCCGAACAGGTCACGGTGACGGGTCCCGCCACCTTCGCCACCTCGTCCTCGACCCCGACGCTGCGCGGCACCGGCATGGCCGGCGGCGTGGTGACGGTGACGGCGGCCCAGGGCGGATTGAACGGCGGGCCAAATGGCGGACCGAGCACGGTGCTGGGCACGGCCATCGTGGGCGCCGACGGCAGCTGGAGCCTGACGCCCGCCACGGCACTGGCCGACGGCAGCCATCAGATCACGGCGACCCAGGCCGACAGCCTCGGCACGGCATCCGCGGCCTCGGCGACGCAGACGCTGGTGGTGGACACGCAAGCCCCGGCGGCGCCGACCATCGGCCTGGCACTCGATACGCTGACGCTGAACGTGTCCGCCGACTGGTGGCAGCAGCCGGCCGGCTTCACGGTCAGCGTGGACGGACACCGGATCGGCACGACGAACTGGGTGAGCGCCCTCAAGGATGCCGGCCAAAGCCAGACCGTGACGCTGACCGGCTCGTTCGGAAGCGGCCCGCACGTCGTCACCGTCGACTTCCTCAACGACATCTACGGCGGCACCCACGCGACGGACACCAACCTGTACGTCAACGCCATCACGCTCGACGGCGTGACCACGACCGAGAACAGCGCGCAGCTCTGGGCCGGCGGCATCAACTACGCGCTGCCGGCCGCCTCCGCCGACGGCACCAACTCCGTCACGGGCACCTTCGTGACCGACCAGTCCCGCCCGGTCGGCCAGGGCCTGGCCGCGCCGAACGCGCAGGTCATCGTCAGCGGCACGGCCGACGGCCAGACCGCCGTCCTGGGATCGACCACCGCCGATGCGAACGGGCTCTGGAGCTTCTCCCTCGACCATGCGGTCGCCAACGGGACCTATCAGGTCAGCGCGGTGCAGGTGAACGCGGCGGGGGACCGATCCGTCCCATCTGCCACCGAAACGTTCATCGTCGACGCAGGCTCACCCTCGGCCGCCGCCGCGATCGCGGCCGGCACCGCGCCGATCCCGTCGGTGTTCGGCACCGGGACCATGACGTTCGTGACCAGCGACATGATCATCGGCGTGGCGAACGGGGCCACCCTCACCGACGCCGGCAGCAACAACCTGTTCGTGCTGGGCGCATCGGGCGCCGCGTCGATCGGCGGCAACGTCATGACCAACGGCGACACGTTCGACCTGCGCTCCGCCCTGACGGCGGCGCACTGGGACGGCGCGATGGGCGACATCGGCTCCTACCTGGGCAGCAGCGTCGTGAACGGCGGCCAGGACCTCCAGGTCTCGGTGCATGCGTCCGGCGGCGCCTCGATCCTGCAGCTGACCCTGCCCGGGCAGGAGGCCGCCACGCTGGCGACGTTCATGCAGCACGCGCTGCTTCACTGAGACACGTCATCAGGCGAGCGTTCAGCGTCCAGGAAGGACGCATTCATCCGACGCGACCGGATTGCGACGCTCAGCACCATTCCCCGCCGCGCATCAGCGCCTGCGCCTCGCCGTCCCGCGTGACGCCGTCCACATCGATCGCGCCGGAGCCGATCATCCAGTCGATGTGGATCAGGCTCGCGTTGGCGCCGCGCGCGGCCAGCGCGTCCGCGTCCTGGCCGGCGCTGTCCCCGAGGCACTTGGCGTAGGACTGGCCCAGCGCGATGTGGCTGGCCGCGTTCTCGTCGAACAGGGTGTTCTGGAACAGCACGCCGCCCTGCGAGATCGGGGACGAGTGCGGCACCAGCGCCACCTCGCCCAGCCGCGCCGCACCCTCGTCGGTGCCCAGCACGCGCTCCAGCACCGCGAGGCCGCGCGACGCGCGCGCGTCCACGATGCGCCCGCCCTCGAACCGCACCGCGATGTCCTCGATCAGCGTGCCCTGGTAGGAGAGCGGCTTGGTGCTGCGCACGGTGCCGTCCACGCGCAGCCGGTGCGGCGTGGTGAACACCTCCTCGGTCGGGATGTTGGGGTTGCACACGATGCCGTTGGCCGCCCGCTCGGCGCCGCCGGCCCACAGATGGCCGTCGGCCAGCCCCACCGTGAGGTCGGTGCCGGGGCCGGCGAAGCGCAACGCCGCGTAGCGCCGCTCGTTGAGCGTGCGGCCGCGCGCGGCCAGCGTGGCGTTGTGGGCGGTCCACGCCGCCACCGGATCGTCGCCGTCGATGCGGGACGCGGCGAAGATCGCATCCCACAGCAGCGACACCGCGCGCTCCGGGGCCTCGTCCGGGAACACGGTGCGCGCCCAGGCCGGGGTGGCACAGGCCAGGATGGTCCAGTTGATGGCGAAGTTGGTGATCAGCTCCAACGACGGCCGGTTGACCCTGGCACTGGCGCGGTTGGCCCGCGCCACGCGGTCCGGATCCTGGCCACCCAGCAGCGACGGGTCCTCGCCGGCCACCGCGAGCCGCGCCGCGTTGCCCCGGAAGGCATTGGCGATGCCCTCGGCCAGCCAGCCGGGAGCGACGTCGAACGCGTCGTCGGGCGCATGGAGGAAGCGGGCCAGCCTGGCCTCGTCATCGGCGTAGAAGGTGGTGACCAGCGAGGCGCCGGCCCTGTAGGCATGCTCGGTCAACCGCCGCACCAGCGGCACCGCATCGAGTGGCGCCGTGATCACCAGCTCCTGTCCGGGCGCCAGGTTCAGGCCGACCCGGATCGCGGTCGCGGCGAGCCGGTCGAGCCTGGCGGCATCCACGACCGGGGCACCGTCCCGGGAACCCGCGGTAATGAGGGCGCTGTCCATGCGGGATCTCCGACGGCCGTTGAACCAAGTGCGCGAGTGTGAGCGCCGACGGGCGACGCCGCAACGGCAGGGCGGATGCCAGGATGCACCGGGATCCCCGTCGCCCCGGCGCCCGTCACCGACCTGGCACCGAGGGCCGGACCATCCTGCCCTATGCGCGACCCGGAAGGCCCTCGCGCCATCGCGGCCGCGGGATGGGGTGCGCCATGACGCCCCGCCATCACGGTCCCTGCGCCGGCGACAGGTAGCGGGCGAACCAGGTCAGGGTGCGGCGCTTGGCGTCGGCACGGTCCTGCGGATCGTGCAGGCCGTGGCCCTGGCCGGGATACACCACGAACTGGGTCGGCACGCCCAGTGTGCGCAGCGCGTGGTAGAACTCCTGCGTCTGCGGCATCGGGCACTCGACGTCGGCGTCGCCCACGTACTCGAGCGTGGGCGTGTGCACCTGCCGGATGAAGTCGATCGGCGAGGAGCGCGCGTAGACCTGCGGATCGTCGTAGACCGACGCCCCGAAGAACGGCAGCAGCCACTCGTCGATGCCGTTCTCGCCGTAATAGGACTGCCAGTTCGAGATACCGGCGCCGGCGACCGCGGCCCGGAAGCGGTTGGTCTGGGTCACCGTCCACATCGTCATGTAGCCGCCGTAGCTGTAGCCGGTCACGCCCAGGCGGTGGTCGTCCACCGGGACCATCCGCTCGACCGCGTCGATGCCGGCCAGGATGTCGTGCAGGTCGCCGTGACCGAAGTCGCGCACGTTGGCCTGCACGAACGCTTCCGTTTGCCCGAAGCTGCCGCGCGGGTTGGGCAGAAACACGCGGTAGCCGGCCTGCAGCAGGTACAGCTCGGACTCGTGCGCGCCGAGATAGGTCGGGCGGTTCGCCGCCGATGGGCCGCCATGGATGGACACGATCATCGGCCCCTTGGGACCGGCCAGGTCGGCGGGCGCCCCCCGGGGCGACAGCAGCCAGCCCTGCACGTCGAGGCCATCGTCGCGCCAGGTCAGGCTCTGCGCCGTGGCCGGGATCGCCGGCTGGCCGGCGTTGGCGTGGGTGAGGTCGTGCCACGTGCCGAGCGGGGCGCCGATCGGGCTCGCCTCGAGCTCGGGCGGCTCCGTGAAGCCCTGGTGGATCGCCGCCACCGTGCCGCCGCCGCAGGCGACGGACAGCACGCCGCGGCCCGACGACAGCGTTTCCGGCCCGTGCC
>CAXUBN010000102.1:0-7534 GCA_964249255.1 uncultured Acetobacteraceae bacterium
AGTCCAGCGCGATGGCGCTCATGGTGCCCTGGTCCACCAGTGCGTCGCGGGCACGCAGGAGCGGGTGACGCTTGCGCCCCCCCTCCTCCACGTCTGCGGTGCGGTAGGGGCTCTTGTCCATCCGTCCGTGCCCCAAGAAGCGGAAGCAGGAGATGGCCATGAAGCCCGGCTTGCCGGCGCGCGCCCCGTCCGCCAGGCCTTGGGCCGTGTGGAACACCGCTTCTACGTCCTCCCCGTCCACCATCTCCGCTTTCAGCCCGAACGCCTCGGCGCGCCGGTCGAACTCGATCGAACGGGTGGCGCGGTCGATCCGGGTGCCCATGCCGTACTGGTTGTTGATGCACACGAACAGCACCGGCAGGTCCCACAGCGCCGCCATGTTCATGCTCTCGTAGAGCAGGCCCTGCTGCATCGCGCCGTCGCCGAAGAAGCCGACCGAGATCGCGTCGCGCCCGAGCGTCTTGTAGCTGAGCCCGGCGCCGACGACGTGCGGGATGCCGCCGCCGACGATGGCGTTGGCGCCGAGGTGGCCCAGCGCCATGTCGGCGATGTGCATGGAGCCGCCCTTGCCGCGGCAGTAGCCGCTTTCCTTGCCGCCGATCTCGGCCATCATCCGGTTCGGGTCGGCGCCGCGGGCCAGGAAGATGCCGTGCCCGCGATGGTGCGTGGTGAAGCTGTCCTGCGGTTGCATGGCGGCGGCGACCCCGGCGGCCGCGCCCTCCTCGCCGATCGACAGGTGCAGCATCGAGCCGGCGGACAGCCCGCGCGCGTAAAGCTCGGCCACACGCTCCTCGAAGGTGCGGATGCGCCGCATGGTCCGGTACAGCTCCGGGAGCATGGTGTTCGGCAGCGTCATGACGGGATGGCCTCGCGGAGCGGCTTCAGGGCGGGATACAGGGCGGCGTAGCGTCGGTAGATCGCGTCGTAGCGCGCGACGTTGGCCGGGATCGGCTCGATGCGCCGCCCGGGCCGGACCATGGCGGCGATGCCGGCGTCGATGCTGGGATGATGTCCGGCGCCGTGCGCCGCCAGCACCGCGGCGCCGAGCGAGGGCGCCTCCGCCACCTCCGGCACCACCACCGGCAGGCCGGCGGTGTCGGCATGAACCTGGAGCCAGAGCGGCGAGCGGGTGGCGCCGCCGCCGGCGGTGATCTCGGCGGCGTCGCACCCGGCCTCGCGCATGCGGTCGACGATGGCGCGCGTGCCGAAGCCGATCCCCTCCAGCACCGCGCGGAACAGGTGCGCCGCCGTGTGGTGCAGCGACAGGCCGGTGACCGCGCCGCGCGACAGCGGGTCGGTGTAGGGGGTGCGGTTGCCCTGGAAGTGGTCGAGCACCAGCAGCCCGTCGGCGCCCGGCTCGCGCCGGGCCGCCTCGCGGTTGAGCGCGTCGAGGTCGAGCGCGTCGCCGGTGAGCCGGCGCAGCCAGGCGACGATCGAGCCGGTCGAGGTCTGCCCGCCCTCCAGGATCGTGCGGCCCGGATACACCGCGTCGGCGTAGGTGCCCCACAGCCCGGGCACGTGCGCCGTCGCCTCGCCCACGGCGAACTGCAGGTGCGAGGAGCCGGTGATGAGGGCGAGCTGGCCCGGCCGCGCCACCGCCAGCCCGATCATGCCGATCAGCGCGTCCGCGCCGCCCTGCACCACCAGCACCGTCTCGGCCAGCCCGAGATGGTCGGCCGCGCGCGGTCAGCCGGCCGATCGGAGCACCCGGCGCCAGCACCTCGTCCGGCCACTTGGCGCGCAGCTCGCCCAGGTCCAGCGCGTCCAGCAGGCCGTCCGGCCAGCCGCCGGCATCGCTGCGGTAGTGCCAGCGGATCGAGGCATTGTTCAGGCTGGCGGTGCGGCGCCCTGTCAGCCGCCAGGTGATGAAGTCCTGGTACTCGCAGACCGTGTGCGCGGCGCGAAACATCTCCGGCTCGTGCCGTGCCATCCACAGCGCCTTGGGGATCATCCATTCGGCCGATACTGGCCCCGCCCCGGCGCCGTTGACGGCGAGCGCCGCGTCGCCGGTGGCCAGCACCCGGTCGGCCTCGGCGCCGGCGCGCACGTCCATCCACAGGATCGCCGGGCGCAGCGGCCGCGCCGCCGCGTCAAGGGCGACCACCGTGCAGCAGGTGGTGGTGGCGCAGATCGCATCGATGTCGTGGGCGTCCGCGCCCGCCTCGGCCACGGCGCGGCGCACGGCGATGCCGAGCGACGACCACCAGGCCTCCGGGTCCTGCTCGGCACGCGCACCGGGCGCGAAGCGCGTCTCGTAGGGCGCCGCGGCCGAGGCGATCCGGCGGCCCGCGAGGTCGAACACCGTCGCGCGCACGCTTTCCGTCCCGCCGTCGATGCCGATCACGTAGGCCATGACGTCGCATCCATCCCCGCCGCCATGCCTGCCCCGATGCTGAACATCTGATGCGGCGGACGACATTTGCTCTTGAGCGGACCATCGGCGTTTGGCCCGGCCGATGTCAATCACTAGTCTTCGCCGATGGCCGATTTCCGGAAGATGACCCTGAACCTCGCGCACGAGGCCGACGCCGACATCATGGTCCGGACCGCCTGGCTGTACCACGTGGGCGGCATGACGCAGGAGGAGGTGGCGCGGCGGCTCGGGCTGCACCGCACCCGGGTGGTGCGGCTGCTGGGCGAGGCGCGGGAGCGTGGCCTGGTCAGCGTCACCATCAACCACGAGACGGTGCGCGACCTCGACGTCGAGGACGACATCGCGCGCCGCTACGGCCTCGATTTCTGCCTGGCCACCCCGGCGATGGGCTTCACCGATGCGTCCGACGAACCGAGGCTGGTCGCGGCCCAGGAGATGATCGCCCGTCGGGCGGTGGGCGGTGCCGCCGCCAACCTCCTGAAGGGCAAGCTCGCGGGTGACGCGCCGCTGACGGTGGGGGTGAGCTGGGGGCGCACCCTGGAGCAGATGACGCTGCACCTGTCAGGCGTGCGGAACCCGCGCGCCCGCTTCGTGTCGCTGATGGGCTCGCTGACCCGCAACTCGGCCTCCAACCCGTTCGAGGTGGTGCAGGGGCTGGCCGCGCGCACCGGCGGCGAGGGGCATTTCCTGCCGGTGCCGTTCATCGCCGACTCCGAGGCCGACCGGGCCGTGCTGATGTCGCAGCGCACCGTCGCCGAGGCCCTCGAGCTGGCGCGCTCGGCCGACCTCTACGTGATCAGCGTCGGCGAGCTGCGCGACACCGCGTTCCTGCGGCAGCACGCGATGCTGTCGGCCGCCGAGATGCGCAGCGCCCGCGCGCAGGGGGCGGTTGCCGACGCGCTGGGCCGGCTGTTCGCACAAGACGGCACGGAGATCGACCACGAGCTGACCCGCCGCACCCTGGCGGTGACGTTCGAGCACCTGCGCGGTCGTGCCGTGGTGCTGGCGGCCGGCGGGCTGGCCAAGGTTCCCGCGATCCAGGCCCTGCTGCGGACCGGCGTGGTGCGCGGTCTCGTCATCGACGGCGACAGCGCGCGGGTGCTGATGGCGCAGGGGGAAACGGATCGTCCGGCAAGCCGCGGAGAGGATCGTCTCCGGTCGTAGGAGGCCGGACCGTTCCGATCACGGAAGGGTGTTTCACTGTATCCGTCGCCAGCGCGTCATGGACCATCGCATGATGTTCCCAACGTGGTGACCAGACCATCGATATGATTTGGAAATTCAAGTTCAGGGCGGCTCAATCGGTCAGGTTGAGACGGATTTGACTTCGAACCGACGGTTCCCATCTAGGGCGGCATGAAACCTCTGGCCGAACCCCGCGCCGCACCGGGACGTCCTCGCGAGTTCGACATCGAGGATGCCGTGAGCGGTGCCATGCACGTGTTCTGGACGCGCGGCTACCATGCCACGTCGCTGACGGACCTGCTGGAGGGAACCGGTCTGTCCCGGGGCAGCCTCTACAAGGCGTTCGGCGACAAGAAGTCCCTCTTCCTGAAAGCCTTGCAGTACTACGCCGACGCCGGACTGGAGGAGCTCGGCAACACCCTGGCCGCTCCCGGCTCGGCCAAGGCGGCGATCCGGGCCGCGCTGACCATCTATGTTCCGTTGTCGGCGGGTCGTGCGGGGCGACGCGGATGCATGGTCATGGCAACGGCGGCCGAGATGCTGCCGCACGATCCCGAGATCGCCGCGCGCGTCCAGGACACGTTCCGCCGGATCCAGGCTCTCCTGGCCGGTGCGGTCCGGCGCGGCCAGGGTGTGGGCGAGATACCCGCCCATCAGGATGCGCATGACATGGCGCGGTTCCTGGTCTGCCAGATCGAGGGCATGCGGTTGCTCGGCAAGGTCGGGGCAACCTCACGGGAGATGGCGGCCGTCGTCGAGGCGGCAATGCGCTCCCTCGACTAGCAGGCGACGCCGAGCCAGGGTCGCTCGACGCAGAGCACGTCGTTCAATCACGTGCGGTAAGCTGAAGACTTCGGGTTAGGCTTGACAGACCGTTTGAACATGTCCGAATGTTCGACCGAACGGTTCCATATTGGATCGGAATGACCTGAGCGGTCGTGCGGCAGGATCACAGCGATGACGATGATGCCGGCGGAGGTCGTCCGCGCGCTGTTGCGGGATCCCACCAACCCGGAGCTCGTGCACCGGCTGGTGGCATCCGACGCCACCTACGTGTCGCTCAACCACCACAACCCCGAGCTGCAGCGGATCATGCCCTGGACCGGCACCCGCATCGGCCCCGAGGCGGTGCTGGACACCTACACCCGGGTCGGCCGGTACTGGCGCAGCGAGGCGTTCGAGATCGAGGAGCTGTTCGGCGAGGGTGAGGGCGGGGGCGGGAACGTGGCCGTGTTCGGCCGCTTCACCTATCGTTCCACCACGCTCGGTAAGGCGGTCACCTCGCCGTTCTCCATCCTGGCCAAGGTCCGGGACGGCCAGATCGTCTTCATGCAGTTCATGGAGGACACGTTCGGCACCGCCTCGACCTTCCGCAGCGGCGGCGTCGCCACCTTTCGCAGCGATCCGGACGGCGTCGAGGTGGCGCTGTGAGCATCGCCAGCCCGCCTGCGCCTCGCGATGTGATCCAGCGTTTCTACGAGGCGGAGGCTGCCTACATGGATGCCGGCGGTGCCGATGCCGGCGCCAGCTTTGCCCACATGGCCGCCACGCTCGACCCCGATGTGGTGCTGCACCAATCACCCGACCTGCCTTGGGGCGGCGAGTTCCACGGCCACGCCGGATACGAGGACTGGGCACGGCAGATGAGCCGAGCCTTCGACCGGCTTGAGGTCCAGGAGACGCGCTTCTTCACGGACGGCGACACCGTGGTCATCACATGCCGCCTCGTCACCCGCTCGCGCGCGTCGGGCGAAAGGCTGGATCTCCCAATGGCCCAGGTCGTGCGCGTTCGCGGGGACCGCATCGTCGAGTTCCGGCCGTTCTACTGGAACGTGCCCGCCTATCGCGAAACCGTCGGGGGCGATTGATGGACGAGGAAGGATCAAGCGCCATCCGCCCGTTCTGGGCCGCCACGCCCACGCGCACGGTCCGGCGCGGCCGGTTCTGGGTCCCCGGCGAGCGCGTCGAGCGCGACGGCAAGACCTTTCAGCGCGGGCCGATGTTCGCCGAATGGGAGGCGCCCGAGCGGGTGACCCGACCCCATCCGATCGTGCTGGTGCATGGCGGCGGGTTCCAGGGCACCGAGTGGCTCGACACGCCGGACGGCCGTCCGGGCTGGGCGCAGCGGCTGGTCGAGGCCGGCTATGCCACGGTGGTGGTCGATCGCCCCGGCCACGGACGCTCGCCGCTGCACACCGACCTCATGGGCCCGATGGGTCCGGCGTTCTCCTACGAGGGCGGGCGGCAGATCTACGCGCCCCCCGACCCGGACGGCCGGCACACGCAATGGCCGCTGGCACCCGACGACGCCGACGGCATGGACCAGTTCATCGCCGGCTACGGCCCGTTGCCGGCCGACCTGGCCGCCTCCGAGGACATGGATGCCGACCGCCTGGCGCGGCTGCTCGACCGGATCGGCCCGGCGATCCTGCTGACCCATTCCGCGTCGGGCCCGAGCGGCTGGCTGGCGGCGGACCGGCGTCCGGGGCTGGTGCGGGCGATCGTCAGCGTCGAGCCCATGGGTCCGCCCTTCGCCGTGATCCCCAACATCGGCCCGCTGCGCTGGGGCCTCGCCGCCGCCCCGCTCGGCTTCGATCCGCCGCTCGCGACACCCGAGGCGGTCCGCGACGCCGATCTGGCCACGCTGCGCCTGCCCAACCTCCAGGACCTGCCGATCGCGGTGGTGACGGGCGACACCTCGAGCTTCGCGCCGGCCAGCGCCCCGATCGTCGCGGCACTCCGGGCGGGGGGTGCGGCGGCGGAGCTGCTGCACCTGCCCGACCACGGCGTGACCGGCAACGGCCACGGCCTGATCTACGAGCGGAACTCGGACGCCGCCCTGGCGCCGGTGCTCGACTGGCTGGAGCGACACGCCGGCACGACTTGGTCGCACGGAGAGGCATGATGGAGATCGGTTTCATCGGCGTCGGCGCCATGGGCGGCGCCATGGCGCGGAACCTGGCGAAGGCGGGCCACAGGGTCCGCGCCTGGAACCGGTCCGGCGACCCCGGGATCGAGGGCGTGGAGATGGCATCGGACCCGGCGGAGGCGTTCGGGGCCGAGGCCGTGTTCACCATGCTGTCCGACGACGCCGCGATCCGCTCCGTGCTGCTGGAGCCGGGCGTGCTGGGCCGGGCGAGGCCCGGTCTGGTCCATGTCGTGACCTCCACCATCTCGGTCGCCCTTGCCGGCGAGCTGGTCGCGGCGCACGCGGCGGCCGGCGTGGGCTACGTGTCGGCACCCGTGCTGGGGCGGCCGGACGTGGCCGCGAAGGGCGAGCTCAACATCCTGGCGGCCGGCCGGCCCGATGCCGTGGGGACGGTGCGTCCGCTGCTCGACGTGCTGGCCAAGAAGGTCTGGGACCTGGGCCGGGAGCCGCCCCGCGCCAACGCCGCCAAGATCGCCTGCAACATGATGATCACCATGGCGATCGAGGCGATGGCCGAGGCCGTGGTGCTGACCGAGGCCAACGGCCTGCCCCGCGCGGACTTCTTCGAGCTGATCCTGGGCACGCTGTTCGGCGGCCGCGCCTATGAGGGCTACAGCGGCAACATCGCCGACGGGTCCTACGAGCCGGGCTTCAAGGCGACGCTCGGGCTGAAGGACCTCAGGCTGGCGACCGAGGCCGCGCACGATGCCGGCCGCCGGCTACCGATGCTGGACGCGGTGCGGGAACGCATGGGCGAGGCGGTCGAGGCCGGGCTCGGCGACAGGGACTGGTCGGTGATGGCCGACTACACGCTCAGGCACGGCGGGTGAGCCGGCCGTGGACGAGCGGAACTGGACACGGCGCGACGTGATCGCGACCTCGCTCGTGGGCGGGGCCGCCATGATGGCCGGCCCGACGGAAACGCCCGCCTCGGGCGCCACGCCGGAGCCGGCGGATGGGCTTCGCCGACAGTTCGACGTCGTGCTCGCCGTCAACGGCACCGAGCATCGCCTGCCCGGTCTCGACGCGCACACGACCCTGCTCGA
>CAXUBN010000103.1:0-7521 GCA_964249255.1 uncultured Acetobacteraceae bacterium
ACCGCTGGCCGAACGGTGCCATGGGGCCGGGCGGCTCCGCATCTTCCGTTCCTGAGCTTGCCCGGAGAAGCTCCATCGGGTGTCGGCGGCGTCGCACCCGCCAGGCGCAGGCTGGTGGAAGACCCGACGATCTGGCAATGAAACCGTATGCGACGCGGCGGGGAAGCGAGGACCGGGATGTCGATCAGGATCGCCTGCTTGAAGGAAACCCGCCCGCACGAGCGCCGGGTGGCGGTGGTGCCCGGGGTGCTGGCCCGGCTGGCCCGGCTGGGCGCCGTTGTCCATCTGGAGGCCGGCGCCGGCCTGGCGGCGAGCTTTCCCGACGACGCCTATGCCGACGTGCACGTCTTTCCCGACGCCGCCGCGACCGTGGCCGAGGCGGACATCGTGCTGGCGGTGGCGCCGCCGTCGGCGGATCTGGTCCGCGCCATGCGTCCCGGCACGGTGGTCGCGAGCTTCGTGCACCCGCAAAAGGAGCCCGGCCTCGCCGAGGCGCTGGAGGCGGGCGGCATCACCTGCTTCGCGATGGAGCGGGTGCCGCGGATCAGTCGGGCGCAGTCGCTGGACGCGCTGTCGAGCCAGGCGGCGCTGTCGGGCTACTACGCGCCGATCCTGGGTGCCACCCGCCTGCCGCGCATCCTGCCGATGATGACCACGGCGGTGGGCTCGCTGCGGCCGGCCCGGGCGCTGGTGATGGGGCTCGGCGTGTCCGGGCTGCAGGCGCTGGCCACCGCGCGCCGGCTGGGCGCCATCACCGAGGGCTACGACGTGCGGCCCGAGACCCGCGAGCAGGCGGCGTCGCTGGGGGCGAAGTTCGTCGAGACCGGCGTCGACGCGCGCGGCGAGGGCGGCTACGCGCGGGCGCTGACCGATGCCGAGAAGATCCAGGTCGAGCAGGTGGTCACCCGGCACATCGCGGCGGCCGACATGATCATCACCACCGCGGCGCTGCCGGGACGCGACGCGCCCAAGCTGATCAGCGCCGACCAGGTGGCGGGGATGAAGCCGGGCTCGGTGATCGTCGACCTCGCCGCCGAGGGCGGCGGCAACTGCATCGGCACCGTGCCGGGCGAGACGGTGCAGGTCGGCGGCATCACCATCATGGGACCGCTGAACGTTCCCTCCCTGCTGGCCCAGCACGCGAGCGAGCTTTACAGCAAGAACCTGCTCGCCCTGCTTGAGCTGATCGTCCGGGACGGCCGGATGGCGCTCGACTGGGACGACGAGGTGGTCGCCAAGACCGCGCTCACCCGTGGCCCCGTGATCGTCCCGACGGCGGCACCGCCGCTCGCCGTCGTCCTGTAGCAGCCCGGCATCGGAGTTCCGATCATGCTTGAAACCTCGATGACCTGGGTCATCGCCCTTTACATCTTCATGCTGGCCGCCTTCACCGGCTACGAGCTGATCCGCCGGGTGCCGGCGATCCTGCACACGCCGCTGATGTCGGGCTCCAACTTCATCCACGGCATCGTGGTGGTGGGTGCGCTTCACGTGCTGTTCACCGCCGACGGCTGGGCCGCGCGCATCATCGGCTTTCTTGGCGTGCTGCTGGGCGCGGGCAACGCCGCCGGCGGCTACGTCGTCACCGACCGCATGCTGGGCATGTTCAGGCCGAGCGCGAAGCCGGCCGCCGCCCAGCCCTCGCTGCTGACGGCCGCTGCCGACGCCCCACCCGATGCCCCCGCCGGCGCCCTGACCGGGAGGGCATGAGGGTGATCGTGTTCTCCGGACTGCTGGTCGAGATCGCGGCGCTGGCTGGCTTCGCCGCAGCGCTGCTGTTCATCCTGGGCCTGAAGCGGATGTCGTCGCCGGTGACGGCGCGCTCGGGCATCGTCACCGCCGGCGTCGGCATGCTGGTCGCCGTGGTGGCCGCGTTCCTGGTGCTGGGCGAGATCCCGCCGGCGCTGCTGCCGCGATACGAGATCAACATCCTGCTGGCGCTGGTGGCGCTGCTCCTCGGCACCGGCTGGGCCTGGTGGAGCGGCAAGCGCGTGGCGCTCACCGCCATGCCGCAGATGGTGGCGCTGTACAACGGCATGGGCGGCGGGGCCGCCGCCGCGATCGCGGCGGTGGTGCTGATCGACGGGCCGATCCCGACCCGGCTGATCCTGGCCTCCACCATCGTCGGCGCGCTGATCGGATCGATCTCGCTGTCCGGCTCGGTGATCGCCTGGGCCAAGCTGGATGGCCGCATCAACGGCACCTGGCGCTTCCGCGGCCAGAGCGCCTTCAACGGCACCGTGTTCGTGGCCGCCGCCCTGCTGGGCCTCGTCGTGATCGTGGTGCCGGCGCTGCCGGCGGCCCCGGTGCTGGCGATGCTGTTCTTCGCCACGGCACTGGTGTTCGGCGTGCTGATGACGCTGCCCATCGGCGGCGCCGACATGCCGGTGGTGATCTCGCTCTACAACGCCTTCACCGGCCTGTCGGTCGGGCTGGAGGGCTATGCGATGCAGAACCCGACGCTGATGATCGCGGGCATGGTGGTGGGCTCGGCCGGCACGCTGCTCACCGTGCTGATGGCCAAGGCGATGAACCGCTCGCTGTTCAACGTGCTGTTCAGCAACTTCGGCGCCGGCGGCGGCATGGACGAAAGCCAGATCTCCGGCAGCCAGAAGCCGGCCGACGCCGGCGACGCCGCGATCGCCATGCGCTACGCGCAGTCGGTCGTCATCGTGCCGGGCTACGGCCTGGCGGTGGCGCAGGCGCAGCAGAAGCTCTACGAGCTGGTGAAGCTGCTGCAGGCGGCGGGCGTCGAGGTGAAGTTCGCGGTGCACCCGGTGGCGGGCCGCATGCCGGGCCACATGAACGTGCTGCTGGCCGAGGCCGGCGTGCCCTACGACATCATCCACGACATGGAGGAGATCAACGAGGAGTTCTCCGGCGTCGACGTGGCGCTGGTGATCGGCGCCAACGACGTGGTCAATCCCGCCGCCCGCACCGACAAGGGCTCGCCGATCTACGGCATGCCGATCCTGAACGTCGACCACGCCCGGCAGGCCTACGTGATCAAGCGCGGCCGCGGCAAGGGCTACGCCGGCGTCGAGAACCTGCTGTTCTACGCCGACAACTGCAACCTGGTGTACGGCGACGCCCAGGCGGTGCTGGTGCAGATGATCGCCGCCCTGAAAGACCTGGGCGAGAGCACGCATGCCCGGGCGGCGTGATGATCGGGTTTCGAGGGCGGCATCCCCCGGCCGTCGGCCATCATGCCGCTCATCGGGCCACCACGATCGATCGCGCGAAGTACACGCCGAGCCCAAGGCCCATCAGCACGACGAGCAGCGCCACGACATAGGTCGTGAATTGCCGGCCGGCGGTCCTTTCCGCCGCGTCGATGCGGCGGCCCGTGTCGTGGAAGCGCCACGCGGACAGCAGGATGAGCGCCGCCCCGAAGACAATGACGCCAAGCCCGGCCAGACTCGAGGCGCTTCCCGCCGGGGGGAGTTCTGCCGCGTTTCGCCCGGCCTGTCGCGCGGCCTCGATGCGGATGAAGAGGTCGAACTTCTCGACCAGGAAGCCGAACGCCATGACCGCGATCGCGGTGCGTATCCAGGCGAGGAAGGTGCGCTCGTTGGCGGCATGATCGGTGTAGCGCTCGATCATGGTCCGATGTCGTCCGTCCCCGACGCCGGTCCCGCGTCCGTCCGGATCCGCACGCGGTGCCAGGCGGCGCTCAGGTAACCCTTGAAGTTCCAGGTATCGTCGGGCGCAGCCGGTTGGGTCTGGCCCGCGGAGTCCCAGGCCCGGACCGCCAGCTCGTGCTCGCCGGGTGCGAGGTGAAGCGTCGTGCTCCAGAACGTCCAGCTCCACGGTGCATCCGGCCGTCGCTGAAGCTCGGCCTGAACCCAGGAGAGTCCGCCGTCCGGCGAGACGTCCACCCGCGCCACGTCGCGCGCGGTGGCGATGGCATAGCCGCGCACGGCGACGGGACCGGCGGCCAGCCGGGCGTGGGCGGCCGGTTCGCAGATCGCCGCGTTCAACGGCATGTCGTTGATGGTGATGCCCTGCTCCCAATCCACGGTGTCGGCGGTCACGTCGGGAGGCAGCAGCTTGTAGTCGCGATTCTGCATGTGGTTGGCGGAGGGCCGGTCCTGCACGGTGATGGTAGCCAGCCATTTCGCGCTGCGGACGCCAGCGAAGCCTGGCACCACCACCCGCAACGGATGGCCATGCTCCGGGGCCAATGGTTCGCCGTTCATCGCCCAGGCGACCAGCACGTCCCGCGACAGTGCCTTGGGCATCGGGATCGAGCAGCCGAAGCGGAACCGTCCTTCACCGGGCATCTCCACGTGATCGCAGCTCTCGAAGGCAACGTGCAGCGCGTCCTCCTCCTCGCTGCCGGCGGCACGCAACAGGTCGGCGAGACGGACGCCGGTCCATTCCGCGTTTCCGATCGCACCGGCTGCCCAATGATCGCCGGAGGTCGGCCTCACCGGCTGCAGGTCGGCACGGCGGTTGCCGGCGCACTGCATCACCGCCGGCACGGTGTGGACGGGAAGGCGGTCCTGCAGTTCGACCACCGACAGCTCCAGCGGCGTCCGGACGCGGCCGCCGAGGCGCAGCCGATGGGTCATGGCGTCGAGATGGGGAATGGCGCCGTGACTGCGGACGTAGAAGTCGCCTTGCGGCGTCAGGAAGGCGGCGCGTAGCCGGTCGAGCGGCGGCTCGGCGTTGAAGGGCTCTTGAGAATGCACGATCAGGCCTGACGACGGCCGCGAAGCGGGGCGGACGGGGTTCAGCATCGGCAGGCTCCGCAGGAATGGATCGGGTGACGGACCGGAACGCACCCTCCCGGTCGAGGTCCCGCCGCTCAGGCGAGACCGAGCAGGCGGATCAGCCCGAGGCTGATCCCGCCCAGCGCCAGCAGCGACAGCACCACCGTGGCGGTTACCGGAACGCCGGCCCGCACCGCGCTGCGGATGTCGGTGCCAAGGCCAAGGGCGGCCATCGACACCACGGTCAACACGCTGGCCGCGTCCGCCGCCGGATGCAGCACCGCGGCCGGGATCAGACCGGCTGAGCGCAGTGCGGCGAGGCCGAGGAAGCCGAGGATGAACCACGGCACCAGATGATGGAGCGGCAGCCGGCCGGGCTTCGGCCGGTCACCGGCGGTGATGTGCGGTGCTGCCTCGTCGATCTGATCACGCAGGCGCCTGGTGACAAGGGTCAGTGCCAGCACCACCGGTCCCAGCATCAGCACCCGGACCAGCTTGACCAGCGTGCCGAGCTGCACCGCCACCGGGCCAATTGGCGCGGTGGCCGCCAAGACCTGCGGCACCGCGTAGACGGTAAGGCCGGCGAGCGCGCCATACTGCAGGCCGGTCAGGTGCAGTACCGGCACGAGCAGCGGCAGCAGGAGCACCAGAACCACGCCGAACAGCGCGGTAAAGGAGATGGAGGCAGCCACATCCTCGCCATCGGCGCCGATCACCGGGGCCACCGCGGCGATGGCGGAGTTGCCGCAGATCGAGTTGCCGCAGGCGATCAGGGTCGCCATCCGGTGCGGCAGGCCGAACAGCCGGCCGATGCCGTAGGCACAGGCGATGGCCAGCACCACCACCGCGGCGATACCGACGAGCAGGGCGGGACCGGCGGCCAGCACCGCACGTGCGCTGACCGACGCGCCCAGCAGCACCACGGCGATCTCCAGCAGCAGCCTGGCGCTGAACTCGATCCCGGGGCGCCATCGGACGCCGGGCGTCCAGACTGCACGGATGGATGCCCCAACCACGATCGCCAGCACCAGCGGCTCGAGCCAGGCCGCCCCGAGCAGGCGGCGCTCGATGGCGGCCAGCAGGGTGGCGGCCAGGGTGACCGCCAGACATAGCCCGAGGCCGGGCAGGATGCGTGGAACGCCGTCCAGGACGTACAGTCGCCCAGGACCGGAAGCACCGATGTCGGGAAGCGGGCGATAAAGGAAAGCGATGGCGGCCACGGGCGGCACCTCATCTCGTTGAGGTGAAGGTGAGCCGCTGGCTGAACCGCTTCCAACGGATTATTCCAGACGGAACAATCCGTATTGGAGATCGGTTGGATGACGCTGGAACAGCTGCGGATCTTCGTGGCGATCGCGGAGCGCCAGCACGTGACCGCAACTGCGCGGGCGCTGAACCTGACCCAGTCCGCCGTGAGCAACGCCCTCGCCGCGCTGGAGGAGCGTCACGCCATCCGGCTGTTCGACCGGATCGGGCGCGGGATCGTGCTGAACGAGAACGGGAGGACGTTCCTGGGCGAGGCCAGGGCGGTGACCGTGCGCGCCGCGCTGGCCGAGGCGGTGCTGGCCGACCTGGGCGGCCTGCGCCGGGGTCGGCTCGGGATCGTCGCCAGCCAGACGATCGCCGGTTACTGGCTGCCGGGACGCCTGGTGCGGTTCCACGAGCGACATCCGGCGGTCGAGCTCGACGTCGCGGTCGGCAACACGCACGAGGTGGCGGAGGCGGTACTGGACGGTTCGCGCGAGCTCGGCTTCGTCGAGGGCGAGGTCGACCATCCGCTGCTCGACCGAACGGAGGTCGGCGAGGACCGGCTGGTGATCCTGGTCCATCCCTCGCACGACTGGACTCGGCGGGATGCCGTGCGGGCCCGCGAGCTTGCGAAGGCCGAGTGGATCATGCGGGAGGCGGGATCCGGCACCCGGTCCAGCCTAGAAGCAGCCCTCACCACGGTCGGGTGCGACCCGACCGCGTTGCGGGTGCGGATGACGTTGCCGTCGAACGAGGCGGTGCTGAGCGCCGTGCAGGCGGGCGACGGCGTCGCCGCGCTGTCGGAACACGTCGCCTGCGCGGCGCTCGCGGCGGGGCTGGTCGCGGCGATCAGGTTCGAGCTGCCCGCACGACCCTTCCGCATGCTGCGCCACCGCGATCGCTACCGCACCCGCGCCGCGGGAGCCTTCGTGGACGCCCTCGCCACGATCCTTCCAGCCCGTCCCGTAACGTCGAGGCATCGATCCGAAACAGGCTGAGGCAGCCGGACATGGCGAGCCGGCACGATACCGGTTCCGGTTGGATCAACATGGTGCCCACCGCCGGACTCGAACCGGCACGCCCGAGGGCCGCGGATTTTAAGTCCGCTGCGTCTACCATTCCGCCAGGCGGGCAATCGCGATGCCACATCCTCCTAGCGCATCGGCCGGACGCAGGGAATCGCGGCCCGTCGGCCGAATGTTCAGCCAGTGCGCAACAGGACGGGACCGTGCCGCTTGAGCCAGGCATCCGCCTCCAGGCGGTGCGGCGTCAGCCGGTCCACCAGGGCCCAGAACCCGACGCCGTGATCGAGGTGGCGCAGGTGCGCCAGCTCGTGCGCCACCACGTAGTGCTGGATCGGCGCCGGCGCCATCACCAGCCGCCAGCTGAACATCACCACCCGTTCCGACGAGCAGCTACCCCAGCGCGTCGTCGTGTCCTTGATCGCCAGCCGCGAGGGGATCAGCCCGGGCTCGGCGCCGCCGATGCGCGCGGCCAGCGCCGCCAGCCGCAGCCGCGCCTCCGTGCGCAGGAAGTCGCCGACCCGGCGGGGCAGGAA
>CAXUBN010000104.1:0-674 GCA_964249255.1 uncultured Acetobacteraceae bacterium
GCCGCCGGCGGCCACGTCGGCGCTGCGGAAGTCGTGCACCACCGGCAGGCCGGTCCGCCGCGACAGCAGCGCCGCGTCGCCGATCTGCCACGTCACGCCCCGCTCCGGCGCGTGGAGGATCGTCTGGCCATGGAAGCCGATCAGGTCCGCCGAACGGCCGGCGCGCTCCAGCACCGCCTGCACCGCGTCGGCGTGGGCCAGCGTCAGGACGCGCTCCACGTCGCGGAGTTCGGCATCGCCCGCGTCGATCCCGGCGGCGCGGTCCAGCAGGTCGCGCAGGCGGCGGCGCAGCGGCGGCGGGTAGGGGAGGGAGACCGCCGGGCCGCGCCGGCCGATCGCCTCGCCGTCGGTCTCGATCACCGCGGCATCGACGCCGTCCAGCGAGGTGCCGCTCATCAGCCCGACAACACACAGCATGCCGCGCTCCCCAGGTGCCGTCTCCAGCATGAACCGGCCGGCCCTGGCTGGCGATGGAGCTCGACCAGCGCCGGATCGCCCCGGAGCACGTGGCGCCCACGGTCGTGTTCCTGGCCTCGGACGGGGCGCGTATGATCAGGGAATAGGCCTTCGCCGTGATGGGTGGGGACAGCGCGCACCTGGATGGCGTAAGGGGGGGGGGGGGGCCGCGGCGGCCCCCCCGACAGGGCGGCGGGGGGCAACGAGGGGGGGGGGGG
>CAXUBN010000104.1:684-7495 GCA_964249255.1 uncultured Acetobacteraceae bacterium
CCCCGGCAAAGGCGGCGCCTTTGCAATCCGATCGTGGAGGGAAGACGAATGGCGTTGCACCAGCTGGAGCCGTCGGTCGAGACCTGCCGCTGGGGCGTGTTCGATGCCACCCATCCGCCGGTGCTGACCGTGCAGCCCGGCGACTCCGTGGTGATCGGCAGCGTGTCGGGCACCCCGGCGGTGATGCCGTCCCCGGACAGCGGCCTTGCGGTCGACCCGCGCCTGCGCCGCATCCAGGCCGAGCTGACGCCGGGACCCGGGCACATCCTGACCGGCCCGGTGGCGATCGCCGGCGCCGAGCCGGGCGACATGCTGGAGGTGCGGATCGAGTCGGTCGAGCCGACACAGGACTGGGGCTATTGCGGCCATCGCCCGCTGAAGGGAACCCTGCCGCGCGACTTCCCGGCGGCCCACCTGACCCACATCCCGATCGACCGCGCACGCCGGGTCTGCCGCATGCCGTATGGGATCGAGCTGCCCCTGGCGCCGTTCTTCGGCGTGATGGGGGTGGCGCCCCCGCCGTCCTACGGCGCCATCAGCTCGATCGAGCCGCGCGAGCACGGCGGCAATCTTGACTGCAAGGAGCTGGTGGCCGGCAGCACCCTGTTCCTGCCGGTCTGGGTGCCCGGCGCGCTGTTCTCCGCCGGCGACGGGCATGGGCTGCAGGGCGACGGCGAGGTCTGCATCAACGCGCTCGAGACCAACCTCGAGGGCCGATTCACCTTCCGGCTGCACCGGAGCACCGGCCTAAGCTTCCCCCGCGCCGAAACGCCGACCCACTGGATCAGCATGGGCCTGAACGAGGACCTGGACGAGGCGATGCGCCAGGCGCTGCGCGAGATGATCGCCCTGATCTGCGAGCGCACGACGCTGTCCCGCGACGACGCCTACCAGTTCTGCTCGCTGGCGGTCGACTTCCGGGTGACGCAGACCGTCAACAACGAGAAGGGCATCCACGGCATGCTGCGAAAGGGCCTGCTGTTCTGATGCGGGACCGCGGGCGGCATGCTCGTCCGTATGCGCCACCCCCGGAAACCCTTGCCCGTGTCGTGTTTTTATCGATGACCCGCATGCGGACGCGTTGCGGGCCGACCGAGAGGCCTATCCCCGACACCGCTCCCGGACCGTGTCATCGTTCCCATTGTCCATAGGATGCGGAGGGCACCGAGTGTCGACCCTGGAGCCGCTCGCCCATCGTCTCCCAAGCCGTCCCGTCCTATCCAGCGGCCGGGACGGGTCCCCCGATACGATCCTCGAACGATACCACCACCCACCAAGCGCGATCGACGTGCCGGGACTCGCCGGCACCCTGCTGGTGATGCACATGCACGGCCCCGTCGCCGTCGAGGACAGGTCGGAGCGATCCGGCTGGGTGCGCCGATGGACCGATGCGGGTCAGGCCAGCGTCACGCCGGCCGGCACCCCCATCGCGCGGCGCTTCAAGGGCCGGCCACGGGTCCTGCTGGTTCAGATCGCGCCCCGGTTGCTCGACGAGGTGATCCTCGAGGCGGCTGACCTCGATCCCGACGGCGTGGCGCTGCTCCCGAGCTTCGCCCGTCCCGATCCGACGCTGGATCGCTACTGCCGCCTCCTGGAAGAGGAGGTGGCCCATCCATCCGGACCCGGCCATCGGCTCGCCCAGGACCTGTTGGGACGGGCGATCGCCCTGAACCTGGTTCGCCGGTACTCGACCCTCGATCCGGGTCCGTCCGACAGCGTCGTCCGGATCGCGCCCGCGCGCATCCAGCGCGTGATCGACGTCATGCACGAGGAAACCGACCGGAGCCCGACCCTGGCGGACCTCGCCGCCATCTCCGGACTGAGCGCCACCCACTTCGCCCGCGCGTTCCGGTCGACGACGGGGTCGCCGCCGCACCAGTACCTGATGGCGCTCCGCATGGCCCGGGGGCAACAACTCCTGGCCGAGACCGGTCTGTCCATCGGCGACGTGGCCGCCCGGTGCGGCTTCGAGCAGCCGGGCAGCTTCGCCACGGCGTTCCGCAAGGCCACGGGCGTGACGCCGCGGGAATGGCGGGTGGAACGACGCGCCTGACGCGGTCCGCCGCCGCCCGCGCCACGGGCTGATCGCACCGGGCCGGTTCGCATCGGCCCATCCGGACGAATCCCATCGACGATGGTCGGAATGGCGAAGTCGCGGTGATCGCGGCGACGTTTCGCAGGCCCGAGGCGCGTAATGACATGCCGATAAACGGCATGGAGACACGCGATGGCAGAGAATCCCGATTTCGGCACCTTCGGGCGGTTCGACGAGACGCCCGTTGCCGACATGTCGCCCGAAACGAGGGCGGCCTACGACGTCACCGTGCAGCTGCGCGGCCAAGTTCCCGGCCCGCACAAGATCTGGCTGGCCAACCCCAGGCTGTCCCGGACGATCGTTCCGACGGGCAAGTACTACCAGACCGAGTCGTCGCTGACGAAGTCGGAGATCGAGATCGCCACCAACGTCATCAACGGCCGCTGGCTCGCGGCCTACGGGAACTACGAGCACGAGAAGATCGGCGAGGACGCGGGCAAGCTGCCGCCCGAGAAGGTGGAGGCGCTGATCGCCGGCATGCCGACCTCGTTCGACGATCCCCGCCAGCAGGTCGTCTACGAGCTCGCGACGACGCTGGCCAAGCCCCGCGTCGTCCCGCTCGGGCTGTTCAGGCGCGCCAAGGCGCTGATCGGCGAGGCGGGAATCGTGGACGTCACCGTCCTGATGGGCTGGTTCACCGCCGTCTCGCTCACGCTGAACGCCTTCGACGTGCCGTCGAACGCCGTCGGCCTGGACCAGTAGGCGCGCTCCGATGACCGACACCCACGACCACCTCGGCGGCAGGACCGCCCTCCTGCGGCCCGACGCGCTCACCGCGCCGCAGCGCAGGCTCTACGACTACATCGACACCCGCATGGTCCCCTGGGCGGACAAGTCCGGCTTCCAGGCCAGGCTGCCCGACGGGCGGCTGATCGGCCCCTTCAACCCGGTCCTCCTCAGCCCCGAGATCGGGCAGGCCTTCCTGGAGCTCCAGGGCGTGGAGGGCCGGACCACGAGCCTGTCGCCACGGGTCAGGGAGGTCGTGATCCTGACCGTCGGCGCGGTGTGGCGCTGCGACTACGAGCGGTATGCCCACGCGGCGGTGGCCAAGGCGGCCGGCCTGCCCCCGGGCGCCATCGCGGCGCTCGTCGCCGGCGAGGCGACCGGGGAGCTGGACGAGGACGAGGCGACGGCCCGGCGCCTCGCCCAGGCGTTGACCGCGGACCGCACGGTCGACGACGCCCTGTTCGCGGAGGCGAGGGCGAGGTTCGGCGACAGGGGCATCGTGGACCTCGTCATGCTGGCCGGCTGCTACGACGTCATCTCGTCGCTGCTCAACGCCTTCCGGGTGCCCGTCCCGGAGTGAAACGGCGCGGGTCGCCGCGCGACCTCCCAAGTCCTTCCCGTCCCTTCGATTGGAACATCATGTCCCACAACAAGGCGCCCCAAGCCCGCGTCTCCACCGTTGCCACCTTCCCCAAGGAATACTTCCTGGAGAACCTGGCCGTGCGGGCCGACAACTCGATCCTGGTCACCGCGATGAACCGCAAGGAGCTGTGGTACGTCCCTCCGGTCGTGGACAACCGCGAGGTCGCCCCCGTCCGCATCCACACCCTCGATATCCTGCCGACCGGCCTGGCGGAGATCGCCCCCGACATCTTCCTGATGCTGGCCGGCAACCTGTACACGACCCACGAGTCGTTCATCTACAGGATCGACCTTCGGGGCTGGACGCCCGGATCGCCCGTCGAGCCCGAGCTGTTCTGCCGGCTTCCCGACGAGGCCCGCGGTCCGAACGGCTGCTGCCTGCTCGAGCCCGGCGTGCTGCTCGTCGCCGACTGCTTCGCCGGCCTGATCTGGCGCGTCGACTTCGGCGATGACGGGGGCGAGCCAAAGGTCGCCGTCTGGGCCAGCCACGACAGCATGGGCTACTACCCGGGCAAGATGAAGCCCGAGCAGCCGGGCGTGAACGGCGTCCGCTACGCCCCCCGGACGGGCCACCTCTACTACACCGCGACGGCCAAGAAGCTGTTCATGCGGATCGCGGTCGATCCAGACAGCCTGGACGCCAAGGGCGATCCCGAGCTCGTGGTCGCGGGTCGCATGGGCGACGATTTCTGCATCGACGAGGATGCGGGGGTGATCTACCTCACGACCCATCGCCAGAACACCATCGACGTCGTGTCGATGGACCCGGGGCTGAACAGCGGCTTCACCCAGAGCGTCCTGGGCGACCCTCCCACCGAGGCGCTGATCGGTCCGTCCAGCGGCGCATGGGGCCGCGGGCCCGGCCAGCAGGGCCGCACCGCCTTCTTCATCATGGACGGGGGCACCGCCTCGCCGCCGCCGGGCGGCCCCCAGCCTGCCAGGCTGCTGCGGCTCGAGCTCCAGCCGATCGGCGACGCCTTCCCCGGGACGGGGTCCTGACCGGACCACTACGGCCCCGTCGCTCGACGCCTGCAAGGAGGAAGCTCGAAGATGAACCAGGACCACACGGTGGAGACGACCGCCGGCGCGCTAAAAGGGTGCCAGGAGAACGGTGTCCACGTTTTTCGCGGCGTGCCCTACGCCCAGCCGCCGGTCGGCGCACGGCGCTTCCGGTCGCCGCTGGCCATGGAGCCGTGGTCCGGCGTGCGCGATGCGACCCGCTCGGGGCCGGCCTCGTACCAGACCAACGATGCCAACCGAGACAAGGTCAAGGCCCTGGTCAAGGAGATGGACCTGGGCACCAAGGGCATCCCGCCCCGCCCCGACTACTCCGAGGAGACCTACAGCCAGCGGAACGCGAGCGAGGACTGCCTCTACCTCGATATCTGGGTCCCCGATGGCGGGTCGGACGAGCCGTTGCCGGTCCACATCTACTACCACGGCGGCGCGAACGCCTCGAGCTCGGGTCACAACCGCCTCGAGGACGCCTCCAACCTGTGCCGGGAGGAGCGCATCATCGTCGTGCGCCCCACCTACCGCGAGGGCCTGCTGGGATGGGGGCATTTCGGCCTGATCACCGACCTCCTGCCGGAAGCCGTCAACCTCGGCCTGCAGGACCAGATCGCCGCCCTGCGGTGGATGCACGAGAACGCCGCGGCCTTCGGCGGCGACCGTGACAACATCACCATCGGCGGCGAATCCGCCGGGGCCACCGCCGTGTCCGGCCTCTTGAGCTACCCGCCGACGCAAGGCCTCGCGCGTCGCGCCATCATGCAGTCGCTCACCCCCTTCCACGCCTGGTCCACCCAGGAGCGGCAGGAGGGCGTCGCCATGGCCGAGCTGTGCCTGCAGCTCCTGGAGATCGCCGATCCGGCGGAGCTGCTCACCCTAGATCCCGACATGTTCCTGGCGGCGCACAACGTGCTGGTCAGCTACTTCGACCCTGACAAGAACTGTGCCTGGTCACCCGTCGGGCCGGTCGTCGACCGGGACCTCGTGCCGCAACTGCCCGTGAGCTCCCTGTCGACCGGCGACGTCCCCCGGCGGGACTTCGAACTCATGATCGGCTTCGCCAAGGACGAGTGGCAGTACTCCAGGGGCCAGTCGCACACGTCGAGGCACGGCACGGAGGCCGAGGTCAAGGCCGTGTTCTCGCAGGTGTTCGGGCGCCAGGGCGCGGACGAACTCTACAGGACCTACCGGGACCTGCACCCCTCGCACGAGAAGCCGGGCCATACCCTGGGCGACGTGATGTCGTTCGAGTTCTTCAAGTTCGGCCAGCTGTCGATCGCCCGCAACTTCGCCCGGCAGGGTATCGCGACCTACGTGTTCCAGTTCTCGCTGGACCTGCCCGGGTATGGCGGCTTCCTGCGGGCGACGCACACCGGCGACATGCCGATCATCTTCCGCAACCTGACCGACGACGTGCTCCGCCACCTCCCCGGGTTCGACGGCCTGGACCGGGCGGAGCTGCGAAGCATCGCCGCGAGGTTCGGCGCGATGTACGGGGCCTTCATCCGGAGCGGGGATCCGGGACCCCAATGGCCCCGCTTCGACGAGCGGGACGCCACGATCATGTGGCTCGGCGAGGACGTCGAGGCCAGGCCGAACCTGTTGAGCGCCGAGTGGGACGTGTTCCACAGCGGCGTGGGCGACATCGACACCCTGCAGCGGCGTCTTGCCGACAACACCCGCAAGGCCCTGAACCTGCGGCGCCGGGCCTTCACCACATGACCGGGAACATCGGGCACTACCCGAACTGACGGAGGACGGATGGGGGCGGGTGTGGCGAACACGGTGCGTTCCAGGGCCCGCGGTGGTGGTGGTTGGCGCAGGCTGCCGACGGACCTGGGCCCTTGACGGACGGTCCATCGAATCGGCGTCAGGCGACTGTCGATGCGGCGGTTCGTGCGGCATTTGATGTTCCGCATCATCGACGTCACGACGCTCATGCCGGATTGGAAGTGGGTCGGACGGACCGGTCCGAGTGCCGGCATGTCGCGCGGCCGAGCCCGGACGGACGTGTCGAACGACTGCCCGAGCCGTGATCGACTCACGGCCGGATCTTCGCCGGCCATCGTGGCGTTCGGGACGGCGGCGGGAGCGGCTCCCGCCGGATGACCGGGAACCACGCCATGCGCCAGCGGCACGCGGGAGCGAGACTGCACTCGACGGGACGGTTCTCCCGGGATCGCGGCGCATGACCCCGCGACGGCCGGCTGTCCTGGTCGCGGGCGCCGCACTCGGCCTGATGGCCGGGCGCCTGCGTCGTCGGCCCCCGCGCACGCGGATCACCGCGTCATCCAGGGCCGTGACCCGCAGCACGCCGCCGGTCGGCAGCCACAGGGT
>CAXUBN010000105.1:0-7492 GCA_964249255.1 uncultured Acetobacteraceae bacterium
CCTCCGCGTCGAAGAGCGCGATGGCGCGCCTGAGCTCGTCGACCGCGCCGCCGACGTCGAGACGACGGCGCGCGCGTTGCCCGGCAGCGGCCATGTCGGCGTCGTGGCCGACATGACCGACACGCCCGCCCTTGTCCGGCTGGTCGACCGGATGACGGCGGACGGGGGCCGCATCGACGTGCTGGTCAACAACGCGGGGATCGTGCGCCTGGCGCCGGCCGCGGACCTGGCCGAGGCCGACTGGGACATGACGATGGCCGTCAACCTGCGCGCGCCATTCGTGATGGCGCAGCTCGTGGGTCGCCACATGCTGCGTCAGGGGCACGGCCGCATCGTCAACATGGCCTCGCAGGCGGCGCTGATCGGGATCGAGCACCACGTGGCCTACAGCGCCAGCAAGGCCGCCATCGTCAGCATGACCAAGACGCTGGCGCTCGAATGGGGTCCGCAGGGCGTGACGGTCAACGCCATAAGCCCGACCGTGGTGGAAACCGAGCTCGGCAGGAAGGCCTGGGCCGGGGAGGTCGGAGAGGCGATGAAGCGCCGGATACCGACCCGCCGCTTCGCCCAGCCCGAGGAGATCGCGCTCGCCGCGCTCTACCTCGCGAGCGGCGCCGCCGGCATGGTCAACGGGGAGAACCTCGTCATCGACGGGGGTTTCACCATCCAGTAGCGGTCGCCCGCCAAGGCCGCCGCGACGGGTCCGCGGCATCACGTCGCAGCCCGGATACCGACCATGTCGACGTCGACGCGGTCCGCACGACGACATCCAGAAACATCGCGAGGCGTTTCCGTGAAGGCCATCATCTACGAGGCTCCCCGTTCCTTCTCGTATCGCGATGTCTCGGATCCGGTGATCGAGGCGGACGAGGTGCTGATCCGGGTACGGGCCTGCGGGATGTGCGGCACCGACCTGCACATCCACGAGGGCGAGTTCGCGCCGCGGTTCCCGCTGATCCCGGGGCACGAGTTCGCCGGCGAGATCGTCGCGGTCGGCAGCGATGCCGGCGACTGGCGCGCCGGCGACCGGGTCGTGGCCAACTGCAACCGGGCCTGCCAGCGCTGCTTCCAGTGTCGCCGCGGCGATGTCCTGTACTGCGAGAACATGGTGGCCTACGGCATCCAGATGGACGGCGGCTTCGCGGAGTTCCTGCGGGTCAGGTCCGACACGGTCTTCGCCGTGCCGGACCTGCCATGGCGCGAGGCCATCATGGTGGAACCGACCGCCTGCGCGGTGCACGGGATGGACGTGCTCGACGTCAGGCCGGGCGCGGACGTGCTGATGTTCGGCGCCGGACCGACCGGCCAGATCCTGGCGCAACTGCTCAAGCGGAACGGCGCCGCGCGCCTGACGGTCGCGGCACCGGCCGGACCGAAGCTGACTCTGGCGGAAGGGCTGTCCGCGGACAGGGTGGTCGCGGTGGATCGGGACGATCCGAGGGTCCATCGCGATGCCCTGCGCCAGATCAGCGGCAACGGCTTCGACTACGTGGTGGAGGCCACGGGCGCTCCGGGGATGTGCGGGGAGGCGGTGCTGCAGGCGCGCCGCGGTGGCACCGTGCTGATCTACGGGGTGTATCCGGAGGCCGCCACCTTCCCCGTCAACCCGTTCGACCTGTTCCGCAACGAGATCACCCTCAAGGGGTCGTTTGCGCAGATCCATGATTTCAGCCGGGCCTTGTCCTACCTGCAGGGCGGCCTCGTCAAGGTCGATCAGATCGTGACCGACGAGTTCGAGCTGAAGGACTGGGACAGGGCGCTCGAGAACGCTTGGCAGCGGCGGGGCATCAAGTCGGTGATCATCCCGCCGGGTGCCTGATCGCCGGGTGGCGCGGCCACCGCGTCCTGCCGGGTAGGCTTGGGGACGGGCGGCACAGGACCGCCCGTCCCGCCCATCGCTCCCTCTTCAGGCCGCTACCTCTTCAGGGTGAACGCCGACACGTAGTTTCCGACGTTCGCCTTCGTGATCAGGACGCAGTTGAACAGCTGCTTCTCCGTCGACACGCCCGTCTTGCCGGACTTCAGGAAGGAGTCCGCCTCGTCGACCGCTTTGGCCGAGAAGATGGCGACCGGCTGCAGCACGGTGTACTGCAGATCGCCCGCCTTGATCGCCGCCACCGCGTCGGGCGAGCCGTCGAAGCCGCCCACCTTGATGCTGGACAGCTTGCCGGCCTCCTTGAGGGCGGCGATCGCGCCCAGGGCCATCTCGTCGTTGCCGCTGATGACGCCGATGATGTCCGGATGCGCCTGCAGCAGGTTCTGCATCTTGTCGTGGCCCTGCGTGCGGTCCCAGTTGGCGACCTGGGAACCCGCCTTCGTGAGGCCGGGATACTGGCTTAGCACCGTCTCGTAGCCGTTCGAGCGGGTCGCCGCGTTGTTGTCGGACGGAGAGCCGAGCAGTTCGACGTAGTTTCCCTTCTGACCCACCGTCTTCACCCACCGTTGCGCGCCCAGCGAGGCGCCCTGGGCGTTGTTGGAGACCAGCTGGGCCTTGGCCAGGCCTGCCTGGTTGATCTCGGCGTTGACCAGGAACACCGGGATGTTGGCGGCGATCGCCTTCTTCACGGCGCCGACCGAACCGTTCGCGTTGGCGGGGTCGAGGATGATCGCCACCGAATGGTTGGTGATCGCGGTGTCGATGAGGTTGCTCTCGGTGTTGGTGTCCCCTTTGGACGCGCCCACGCTCGCCTGGTAGCCCCGCTTCTTGGCTTCGGCCGCCGCCACCTTGCCCTCCGTCAGCCAGTAGGGGTTCGACGGATCGTTGACGATGATCGTCATCAGGCCGCCCGCGGCGAGGGCCGGGCGGGAGATGCCCGGCACGGACGCGGCGGCCACCGCAAGGGCGGTCGCCGCCAGGAACGTCGTTGTCTTCAAGATACCTTCCTCCTTGTTGTTGTTTGTTCGAGTTGATCGGGCCCTGCCTGGTCTGCCGATGGCTGGGCTGCCGATGCCGGGGCCGATGCACGAGCCGCCGACATCGGAACGCCGACGGCGGAAACCCGCCGCCGTGGGCGGGGGCGGTACTGGATCGCGTTCAGCAGCACCGCGAGCACGATGACGGCGCCGGTGAAGACGGTCTGCCAGTAGGACGAGATGCCGATGATGACGAGACCATCGGACAGGAAGCCGATCACGAAGGCGCCGAGCAGCGTGCCGCGCACGGTGCCGCGGCCACCGGTCAGGGCCGCCCCTCCAATCACCACGGCGGCGATCGCGGTCAGCTCATACGACAGGCCGGCGGTCGGGCCGGCGGAGGTGAGCTGCGACGACAGGATCAGGCCGGCCGCCGCGGCACAGATGCCGGACAGCACGTAGACCGTGATCTGGACCCGCCGCACCGGCACGCCCGCCAGCTCGGCCGCGCGCTCGTTGCCACCGGACGCGTAGAGCCAGCGGCCGAAGGCGGTGCGGCCGAGCACCAGGCTGCCGGCGGCGGCGACCCCTGCCAGCACCAGCACCCCGATCGGGATCCCGAACAGGTGGTTGAAGCCGAGCCAGTTGAAGCCGGTGTTGCCGAGCATCGGCCTGCCGCCGAGGTCGTTGTAGGTCAGCCCGTTGGTGATCAGCAGCGCGGCACCGCGGGCCACGTACATCACGCCCAGCGTGGCGACGAACGCCGGCACCTTGAAGCGGGCGATCAGCACGCCGTTGACCAGGCCGATCAGTCCCCCCAGGACGCAGGTGAGGACCGCCACGACCCAGACCGGCGGGTAGAGGACGACGCCCGCCACGTCGAGGGTCACGCCCTGCATCAGGAATCCGGCCACGACGCCGCTCAGGCCGAGCGTGGAGCCGACAGACAGGTCGATCCCGCCGTTGAGGATGACCAGCAGCATGCCCACGGCGAGGATGCCGAAGATGGCGACGTGCGAGGCCATCGTGAGGAAGTTGCCGAGCGACAGGTAGTACGGTGACAGGAGCGAGAACACCACGACGATGACGATCAGCGCGAAGAAGGCGCGCCCTTCCAGCAGCAGCCGGCCGACCTCGACGTCACGGAGCCTAGTGCCCAGCCCGTAACCCTTGGAGGAGGTGCGCGTCGTTGTCATGGTCGAGCTCTGCTTGCGATGGTTGTCAGGCCACGACCGCTTCGCCCGAGGCGGCCATGATGTCCTCCTTGGACGTCGTCGGCCCGAACTCGGCCGAGATCCTGCCCCTCCGCATGACCACGATCCGGTGGGCGATGCTCAGGCATTCCTGCACCTCGGAGGTCGAATACAGCACGGCCAGCCCCTGCGACGCCTTCTCGGCCAGCAGCCTGAACACCTCCGCCTTGGCGCCGATGTCGATCCCGCGGCTCGGCTCGTCCAGCAGGATGACCTTCGGGCCAGTCGCCAGCATCTTGCCGATCACAACCTTCTGCTGGTTGCCGCCCGAGAGCGAGCCGATCCGGGCGTCGCCGCCGCTGGTCTTGATGCGGACGTTGCGGATCGAGGCGTCGACCAGCGCCAGCTCCCGCGACCGGGACGTCAGCATCCGGACGACGAAGCGGCCGATGCTGGCAAGGGACAGGTTCTCGCCCACCGACATCGTCTGCACCAGGCCGTCGCGCTGACGATCCTCCGGCACCAGCACCAGGCCCCTCGCGATCCGGCCGGCGATGCCAAGGCCGGCCAGCGACGTCCCCCCGAGCTGGATCCGGCCGGCGGCGACCGGCAGCCGGCCGGCGATCGCCTCCAGCAGCTCGGTGCGCCCCGCCCCCATAAGGCCGTAGATGCAGACGATCTCGCCGGCCCGGACATCGAGCGACAGGCGGTCGACCACCATGCTGCCGGACCGCGTGGCATCCTCGACGCAGACCCCCGACACCGAGAGCGTGGTGTCGCCGAACGCATGGCCGGTCGGGGGCGAACCGCGATCGTAATGGTCACCCACCATGTTGCGGACGATCCATTGCAGGTCGATGTCCCGCGCCTCCGCGGTGGCGGTGATGCTGCCATCGCGCAGCACGACCGCGTAGTCGGTGATCTGCAGCGCTTCTTCCAGATGATGCGAGATGTAGACGATCGAGACACCGCGGGCGGTGAGGTCCCGGATCACCTTGAACAGCACCTCGACCTCGGTGGCGCTCAGCGCGGAGGTGGGCTCGTCCATGATCAGGATGCGGGCATCGACCGACAGCGCGCGCGCGATCTCCACGATCTGCTGCTGGCCCAGGCGCAGGGCCTCGACGGGGGTCAGCGGATCGATGTCCTCCTCCAGCTCCCGCATCAGCGACCGGGTCTGGCGCTCCTCCTCCCCGAAGTCGATGCCGGACACATCGCGCAGCTCGCGTCCCAGGAAGATGTTGTCCCGCACGCTCAGGTTCGGGGCCAGGCTGAGTTCCTGATGGATGATGGACACGCCATGGTCGCGCGCGTCGATGGTCGAGGAGAACGCGACCGGGCGGCCGTCGAGCTCGATCGCGCCCGACGTCGGCGTGGTCACGCCGGACAGGATCTTCATCAGCGTGGACTTGCCGGCCCCGTTCTCACCGAACAGCGTCGTGACCTTGCCGAGGTGGATGTCGAAGTTCACGCCCTTCAGCGCGTGCGTGCTGCCATAGGTCTTGACGATGTCACGCGCCGACAGCACCACCTGGCCCGCCTCGGGCGCCGCGGCGACCATGCCGGTCACGGTACGTCCAACCTCACCGGGGTGACCTGCCAGCTGCCCGGATCGGTCAGCTGGAACACGCCGATCACCGAGATCCTCCGGCCGTGCAGCTTGCCGGTGTCGATCCCCGACAGGACCGCCTTCTTCATCGCCCTGTTGAGCGCCGAGCCGGCGTTCTGGTACTCGATCTGGTTGTGGAACTGCTCAAAGGTTATGGCCCCCGTGGCATCCCTGAGATCGGTGCCGATGATCGCGGGTCCGGTCTGGACGGTGACGTGCACGGCGTCGGGAAGGCCCGGGACGGTGACGTCGTATAGGCCGGAATCCTCCTCGCCCGCCGTGCCGGTGAACCTGACCGGGATCTCGGGGCCCGCATCGGCGGCGACGCCGTATCGAGCCCCGGCGGCCGACTGGTCCCGGCCGATCGCCGCCGCCAGCGTGGCGGCATCGACGGCACGGCTCTCCACCGCCGCCTGCACCTTGGGAAACTCGGCGGCACCGTAGGCGTCCGGCGAGAACGCCCCGGCCTGCAGGTCGGAGGGAGAGCCGATCCGGACCACCCTGGTGTCGAGCGCCATGGCGACGACGAGCGCGCAGGCCGCCGCGACCGACAGCGACAGCCGGCCGAGGGGATCGATGCGCATGCGCGTCGTCGCCACGCCCGCTACTCCGGGATCAGCACGATCTTGATCGAGCCGTCGCCCTTCCTCATCAGCTCGAAGCCGGCCTCGAACTGCGACAACGGCAGCGTGTGGGTCACGACGCCCTCGGTCGGCAGCCGGCCGTCCGCGATCGCGGCGATGGTCAGCGGATAGCAGTACGGGCCGAGATGGGCGCCATAGAGGTCGAGCTGCTTGCGGTCGCTGATGATCGACCAGTCGGCGGTGACCTCGTGCCCGAACACGGAGAACTCGACGAACCGGCCGAGCTTGCGGATCATGTTGAGGCCCTGGGTGACGCTGCTCTCGTGACCGGTGGCCTCGATGTAGACGTCGCAGCCGTATCCGTCCGTGAGGTCCTTCACCTTCTGGACCACGTCCTCCTTGAACGGGTTCATGACGATGTCGGCGCCGAACCGCCTGGCCAGCTCGAGGCGGTCCTCCTTGCCGTCGAGCACGATCAGCTTCGACGGGTTCTTGAGGCGTGCCGCGCCGACCATGCCGAGGCCGAGGGGACCGGCGCCGGACAGCACGACGACGTCGTCGAGCTGGATCAGCCCGCGGTTCACCGCGTGCACGGAGCAGGCGTACGGCTCGACCAGGATCGCCTTCTCCATCGGGACGTCGTCGGGGAGGCGGTGGGTGCGGCTTTCCTTCGGAAAGCGCATGTAGCGGGCCATGCCGCCGTTGACGTTGTTCTGGAAGCCATAGACGTCGTGCCGCTCGCACATCCAGTACTCGCCGCGGCTGCAGTACCGGCACGTCTCGCACGGCACGATCTGCTCCGATATGAGCCGGTCGCCGACCTTGTACTTGCCGGCGCGCGCCACGTTCTGTCCGACCTCGACCGCCCGGCCGATGAACTCGTGGCCGGGGATCATCGGCGCCTTGACGTAGCGGGCCTGACCCTTGTTGTCGCCCCAGAACGAAGGTGCGCCCTGGAACGTCTTGATGTCGCTGGCGCAGATCCCGCAGGCCTCGACCTCGATGATGATGTCGTCGGGTCCGGCACGGGGGACGTCGACCTGCTCGAGGCGGTAGTCGCCCGGCTCGTAGGCCACCACGGCCATCATCTTCTTGGGCAAGTTCGCGGAAAGGTTCACGGGCGGGGCTGCGGGGGAGGTCGTCCGTTCGGCGCTCAGAATGTCCATCGAAGGCTCCCGTGAGGTGCGGCGTGCAGGTTGCTGGCTAGGCCAGTTGAGCGGCCAGGCCGTCGGCGAGCGTGCGGAGGATCAGCT
>CAXUBN010000106.1:0-7491 GCA_964249255.1 uncultured Acetobacteraceae bacterium
CGCCTGGCCTGCGTCGGCTGCGGCGCCTGCCACCAGGGCTGCCGCAACGACGCCAAGGCGACGGCCACCAACAGCTTCCTCCGGCAGGCCGTGGCCGATGGCGCCGTCATCCGCACCAGCTGCATGGTCGTGGACATCGAGCGCGACGGGCGCGGGCTGGTCAGCGCCGTGTCCTACCTCGAGGACGGCGCGATGCGGCGGCAGTGCTGTGCCGCGCTGTTCCTGTGCGCGGGGGCGGTCGAGACGCCGCGCCTGCTGCTGCACACCGGGCTCGCCAACTCCAGTGAGCAGGTCGGACGCAACTACATGGCGCACGTGGCGACCCAGGTGTGGGGCAGCGTGGACGAGGACACCCATCCGCATCGCGGCTACCCGTCCTCGCTGATCAGCGAGGACATGCTGCAGGCGCCCGACGCGGACTATGCCGGCGGCTACCTGATGCAGAGCCTGGGCATGATGCCGGCGACCTGGGGCAACCTCGTCGCCCGCGGTCCGGCGCTTTGGGGCGATGCGCTGGTGGACCGGCTGATGGGCTACACCCGCTCGGTCGGCATGGGCATCAACGGTGACTGCCTGCCCTATCCGCACAACCGGCTGACGCTGTCGGACGAGACCGACGGGAGCGGCATGGCGAAGCCACGGATCGCGTTCAGCTACGGCGACAGCGAGCGCCGGATGGAGGCGCACGCGGTGCGGACCATGACGTCGATCATGGAGGCGGCCGGCGTGCGCGACATCTGGTCGGCGCCGCGCTCGGCGCACGCCATCGGCACCTGCCGCATGGGCACCGACGGCGACCGCAGCGTGGTGGACCCGCACGGTCGCAGCCACGACATCGCCAACCTGTGGATCTGCGACAACTCGGTGTTCCCCAGCGCGCTCGCCGCCAACCCGGCGCTCACCATCATGGCGCTGAGCCTGCGCACCGCGGACGCGTTCCTGCGGGGATAGGGATCACATCCGTCGGCATGGCGCATCGGTTTCGGCGGTCCGCCCTCGACGGGCGGACCGCGATCGGCGTCAGCGCCGTCCGAGCAGGAACCCGAGCACGATGCCCGTGCCCAGCACGCTCAGCAGCGCCGTGACCGGCTGGCCCGACGCGAACGCCCTAACCTCGTCCGCAGCCTGGCCGTAGAGTCTCTGCGCGCCGCCGGCGGCCTGGTTGGCCTTGCCGTGCGCCTGCGTCGCCGTGTCGCCGGTTAGGCCGCCGACGGCGTCCTGGACCTTGCCGCCGAGGTCCCGCAGCGTGCCCTCGGCCCTGTTCTCGTCAACCATGTCCTTGGTCCTTCTATGAGTCGTTTGGAGAGGCTCGTTCGAAGGTCGCCGGCTTCAGAGACTGCGGCTGCGGCTGAAGACGGCGTGGTAGACGAACAGCACCAGGACCGCACCGACCACGGCGACCAGCACGCTGTAGATGTTGAACCCGGTGATCGGGGCAGCCCCGAACAGGCTGAACAGGTAGCCGCCGACGAAGGCGCCGACGATGCCGAGCACGATGTCGAGGATCAGCCCTTCACCGGACTTGTTGACGATCTTGCTCGCGATGAACCCGGCGATCAGGCCGAGGATGAGCCAGGCGATGATGGACATGGTTGCTTTCCTTCACGGGATACGCCGCCGCACCGCGCGACGGCATGCACGTCCGAGCATGACGGCTCCGGTCATGGGGGCTCGTCATGCTCGGGGGCTGCGGAGGTCCCGGAACGCCTGGGCGTTCCAGGACCATGGGGATCAGGGCTTGAGCGCCGGGGGGGTCTGTGCCGCGGTTCCCGGGGCGCCGGTGCCGGGGATCGTCTCGACCTCGACCTCCTCCCTGCGCAGGGTGTCGCGGATCGTCTCGGTCCGATCCGTCGCCTCCTTGCGCAGGCCGACCTCCTCATAGACGTGCGCCGTCTTGGCCACGATCGCTTCCTCGGTGGACTCGGTCATCTCGATGGTCCGGTCGCTGAACTCGTCCGCGCCGACCGGGCGGCCGTCGTTGACGGGACGGCGCTCCAGCACCACCCGCTCGTCGTGCAGGGTGACGGTCTGCTCGACCGGCGTTTCGACCACGTAGCGGTGGACGCGGGTGCCGCCGCGGTTCACCACGCGCTTGCCGACGGCCAGGCTCTCCTCGGACAGCTGCAATGTGCCGCCGGCCGCGGGTGCCGCCGTCCCCCGGGCCGTGGTCGGCGCCAGGCCATAGCCGGAGGCGCGCTCGTCGACGTCGATCGGATGGTGGCGCTCCAGCACCTGCAGCACCCGGACGACCTGCTCCTCCGTCGCCGTGACGGACACCACGGTCGAGCCGCCCTCCAGGCTCCGGTCGTAGACGGCGGTGTCGTGGTCGGGCTCGCCGCCGAACAGGCTCGCCCAGAAGCCCTGCTTCCGCACGGGTGCCGCGGTTCCGGTGCCGGCGTGCAGGCCGATGGCGCCGTCAGGCACGCCGGCGGTCCGCAGGTCGGCGACCGCGGCCTCGGCGTGGGCGGCCGTGTCGTAGACCGCGACGATCGTTTCTTGGGTCACTGATTCTTCCCCTGGGTTGGAATGGTTCCGGACGACGGGTGGGCGGGATCCTGCCGCCAGCCGTCGTCGAGATCGGTGTGGGTGATCACCGCGCGCTGCCGGCGGAGTGTCACCACCTCGGCATGACGCTCGGTGGTCCGCGTCCGCCGGAGGTGGACCTCCTCCCGGAGGACGAGCCGCCGGACCACGACGACCTCCTCCTCGACGACCGGCAGGATGGTGACGTCGCCCTCCTGCCTGACGGGGGGCACGGCCTCGACCACCCGGCCGACCGCGACCCGCTCCACCGTGACGCGATCGTGGACCAGGTCCGCCTCGACCAACCGGTCATGCGTCTCCGTCGTGCGGATGGCCCTCACCAGCCTGCTCCGGACCCTCTTGCGGACGACGAGGTCCTCGGCGAGCAGCTCCATCGATCGTTGCTCGCCGGCAGGACCATCCGGATGGCGGTCGGACGTCATCGGCGATGCGGGACGGCGCGAGTGGCCGCGCCGTGCGGGCGCGGGTTGGACCCGTGATGGTCGAGGATCTTCGATGCGGATCGCACGGCTCGTCTCCCCGCCCGCTCCGTACCGGCCACGGGGGGCACGGAGACTGCGGACGGTCGGAGAGGAAGACCATTTCGATAGACTAGTCCAGCAGGGCGCGACCATTCACGGGCGAAACCGAGACTAGTATAAATAAACCACTTCTAGAGTTTGAAAGACTAGCTCAGGATCGTGCGTCTCTTTTTCGTGAGGGTTGTGCGGGGCTTGGTCGCCGTGCCGAGACCATGCTCTCGCGCCCACACGATGATCGCGCTGCGCTTGTGCATGTTCAGCCGGCGATAGATCACGGCGATGTGATTCCGCAGGGTGTTCCGGGCGATGCCGAGCCGCTCGGCGACCTCATCGTCCGACAGGCCCGACGCGAGGAGGTCCAGAACCTCGCGCGCCCGCGCCGGCAGGCTATCCAGCTCCGACTGACGTGATGGTATCGAGACCCTGGCCCGGGTGATGCCGGCCAGCTTCTCGACGATCTTCCGGCCGATCCAGGAGGTGTCCTGCATCGCCGCCTCGACCGCGGCCAGCAGCTCGATCTCGGTCCGCCTGCGCTCGGTGATGTCCAGCATGACGCTGAGCACGCAGCGCTCGCCCTGGATCACGACCATGTCCGCGGACAGCAGGTAGTCGGCGGTCGCGCCGTCCTTGCCGCGGAACTCGATGTCGAGCCCGCGTATCTCGCCGCCCTCGCGGACCTTGCGCTCGACCGATGTCCGGACGTCTCCCTCGCCCCACATCGCGATGCCGGGTTCGGTGCGTCCGACGATCTCCTCGCGCCGCCAGCCGGACGCGGCGGTGAAGGCGTCGTTGACGTCCAGGATGCGTAGCCCGTCCAGCGCCAGGATCGCCATCGGCACCGGCGCCATGTTGAAGGCCTTGGCGAACCGCTCCTCGCTTTCCCGCATCGCGTGGTGGGCCTGCTCCCGCGGATGCAGGTCGGCGAAGGTGAACAGCATGCAGCCGTCGCTGCCGATCTCGATCGGCTGGCCGCTGAGCAGCACCGTCTTCTCGCGGCCGTCCGCCGTCAGCAGGCAGCCCTCCATCTGCGGGATGGTCTGGCCGGCATGAAGGCGCTCCACCGCCAGGTCGCGCTTGTCGGCGCCGCGCAGCACGTCGATCTCGTGCATGGAGTGGCCGATCAGACCGGTGTGGCCGTAGCCGGTCAGCTCCTGGAAGCCCTGGTTGACCTTGACGTAGCGCATGTCCGCCAGCCGGGCGATGATGGCGGGCGCCGGATTGGCGGCGAACGCGCGCTCGAACCGCTGCTCGGCGTTGAACCGCTCGGTCTCGTCGTCGAGGATGACCACCAGGCAGTCCGGCTCGTCGTCCGCATCGGTCAGCAGGACCGTGCGCGTCTCGTGCACCCAGCGCCTGCCGTCGACCCTGCGGGTGACCTCGAAGGTGGCGCGGTCGATGGCGGTGCCGGCGAGCAGGCGTTGCATCGGGTAGTGCGCGACGTCCAGCGCCTTGCCGCCGGGGTAGGACAGCTCGAAGCGCTCGGCGTAGCCCGCCGCCGTGCCGCCGAGCTCGCCGAAGCTCTTGACGCCGTGCAGGGTCAGCGCGGTCCGATCCGCCCAGGCGAGGCTGCCGTCGGCGTGGATAAGGATGATGCCCTCCGTCAGCGCCGCGTTGACGGGCGGCTGGGGGGGGGGGGCGGGGTGTTCTTGCGGGGCGTGGTCGGCCATCGTCCCGGATGGAACCCCGCAAGGCGCCCGGGATGCAAGGAGCGGCCATCGTCCGCCTCCTGGGGAGGGTCACCGCGGCTCGGTCCGAACATCCCAGGAAGGCGTCCCGCTGGGATCCCGTCCCGATCGACCGGTCCGTCCGGCGATCAGATGCCGGACCTGTTGCTGCCCGCCCAGCCCGGCAGGCTCTTCGCGTCCTCGCTCCGCGCGAGCTTGAGGGCCTTCGCCGCCGCCTTGTCGAAATCCTGGACGGCGAGATCCCCGTCGATCCGGCGACGGAGGAAGTCGGCCCAAAGGAACTCGGAGAACGGCCTGCCGCTCTTGGCACATCCTCCCTCCCGGATCAGGGCCCCGGCAAGGCTGCGGAAGGGATCGTCCGCGAGATCGGACAGCTTCGCGGGGATGGCATCGAGCGCGCATCTCCGCCCCTTGGCGTCATAGGCATGGCACCAGGAACTGTTGTCGAGGAACGTCCAGAACTCGTCCTTGGGCAGGTGGGACAGGTCGTCGACCACGTAGACCACGACGTCCCCCGCCCCCTCCTCGAGCAGGGCGCGCGCGAAGTGATGGTGATCGACGATGTAGGGGTGCTCGTGGGGGCCGAGGACCGCGGGCAGGACATGCCTGCGCAGGAGCCGGACACGCGCCTTCCCGTTGGACGCACGCCATTCGGCCCTCTTGAGCTCGACCTCGCGCAGGCCGACGGTCATCTGGGTCGGCCGCAGGTCGCCGACCGGAACACCCATGGGGACCTTGTCGGACATGCGGCGCTCCTGCCTTTCCCGGCGACCCTGGACGATCTCCGGGCCCGGACGGTTCGTGACCTTTTACCGCGGGAACGGCAACGGTCATCTTCGCCGCCCGACCCCTGCAGCGGCGCGAGGGTCGGTGCGAGCCCGCGCGGGGACGGTCCGGAGCCGGCATCTCCACGGACTGCGTGATGGACCTGATCGCCCGGCGTCAGCCCGCACGCGGGCGACCGGTTCCAATCTGGACGACGTCCGGTGATGCCGCGTCGATGGGAACCCATTGCCCGACAGCATGATCGGCATGATGGCCAGCACCGGGCCTGACGGCAGGGAGGACACGTGCGTGGCGCCGTCGCTCCCAACGTCGATGGGCTCGTCCGCGGAGCGGTCGAGGACGGCGCCGGTGGCGGGGTTGCGCGACACCGTCTCGCCCGGCGGGGCCGTGATGGGCTCGGGCATCGCTGAAGTTCCGTGCTGACCGTGTGGCGGACCCTCCGATCTGGACGGTCTCCGCTGGAACGGCGCAGGGTCGGGATGGTCGGGCCGGCGCGGCATGACGGGAAGGATACGCGGTTCATGCATCGCCTCGGGAACGACCGGCTCGACGTGACGGTGGCGGCGGATGGCGCGGAGCTGGTCTCGCTGCGTACCGAGACAGGGCACGAGCTGCTGTGGCAGGCCGGGCCGGAGTGGCCGCGGCACGCGCCGGTGCTGTTCCCGATCGTGGGCCGGCTGGCCGGCGACACGCTACGCCATGATGGCCGCACGATGCGCATGACCCAGCACGGCTTCGCGCGCGATCGCTGCTTCGCGTGGCTGGAGCGGAACGCGGACGGGTGCCGGCTCGTGCTGGAGGACGATGCCGACACTCGCGCGATGTTCCCGTTCCCGTTCCGGCTGGAGGTTGGCTACCGGCTGCAGGGCGACCGGCTGGCGGTCGACTACACGCTGCGCAACCCGGGCGACGCGGTGCTGCCGGCGTCGCTGGGCGCGCATCCGGCGTTCCGCTGGCCGCTCGCGAACGGGATCGACCCGCTGGCGCACCGGCTGGTGTTCGCCGAGGACGAGCCGGCGCCGGTGCGGCGCGTGTCCGGCGGGCTGCTGCGTCCGGATGCGGAGCCAAGCCCGATCCGGGGCCGGGTGCTGACGCTGCGGCCGGAGCTGTTCCGCGACGACGCCCTGATCCTGGACCGGTTGGCAAGCCGATCGCTGCGCTACGAGGCGGACGGCGGCGGCCCGGCGCTCGAGCTGTCCTGGCACGGCATGCGCCAGCTCGGCATCTGGTCGAAGCCGGGGGCGGCGTTCCTGTGCATCGAGCCCTGGCACGGGCTGGCGGACCCGGTGGGATACGAGGGCGACTTCGCGGACAAGCCGTTCCTGATGCACGTGCCGCCGGGGGAAGCGGTGCGGCTGGGCTGGGAGGTATGGGTGCAGGGCGCGTGAAACCTCGCCGCCGCGGATGGGTTTGAGACGATCACGGAATCAGGAGTTCGGGATGCCCAAGGCCTTGCTGTTGGAGATCGAGGCGAAGGCGGCCGCGGCGGCGGAGATGGCGCAGTTCCTGCGCGACGCACTCCAGGTGGCCGAGAACGAGCCGCAAACGCGTGACTGGTACGCGCTGCGCTTCGACGAGCGCCGCTTCGCGGTGTTCGACACGTTCGCGGACAGCCTGGACCGGCTCCGGCACCTGGCCGGGGCGATCGGACGCGGCCTGGCGCTGAGGAGCCTCACCAGCCTGAGCAGCCTGCCCGACATCACCACCGCCGAGCTAATCGCGGCCAAGCTGCCGACCGGGACGGCGCCGACCCGGTTCGCCGTGTGCGCCGCAATCGAGACCCGGCAGGGCCAGGGGCGCGACTTCGGCGAGTACCTCGTCGAGGCGAAGTCGATGGCGGACGGCGAGGCGGGCACGCTGGCCTGGTACGCGCTGCGCAACAGCCCGAAGGGGTTCGCGGTGGTGGCGGCGTTCACCGACGAGGATGGCCGGGCGGCGCACCTGGCCGTGCCGGG
>CAXUBN010000107.1:0-7387 GCA_964249255.1 uncultured Acetobacteraceae bacterium
GGCCGGTGCAGCGCCGGCGCGAGTCGCCCAGGCACGGCGCACGCTGTCGGCGTCGTCCGGCGCTGCACCGGCCACCGCCGTGTTCGCCACCACGACGCCACGCCTCGTCGGAAGGCTGTTCCAGGCACTGGTATAGGAGGGCGCCGCGACGCCGCCGGCCGCCGCGGGCGCCTCCGCGACCTGGATCGGCTGGTCGGCGTCGTTGCTCGGATCCCGGCGATGGGTCCAGGCGGCACGCACCGAACGGGTCGTGTCGCTGGTCTGGACGGCGGCATACTGGGTTGCACCGGTATCGTGACTGGCGACCAGCAGGTCGGTCTGCGAGCGGTTGTTGGGCCAGATGCCGGCAATCTGCGGGCCGATGATGGCAACGTATTGCCGCGTCTCGTGCGGCAGCGGCCGATTACGGGTCAGGAAGTCGTCGAGCCGGCCAGGGCCGGTGTTGTAGGCGGCGAGAAAGCCAGGCGATCCGTAGACGTCGTACATCTGCCGGATATAGGCGGTACCGGCCATGATGTTGTCATGCGGCTCGAAGGCGTCGTCGCCCAGGCGGTATTGCACGCGCATGTCGTCATAGGTCGGCGCCATCAGCTGCATCAGACCCATGGCGCCCACCGGCGAGGTGGTCAACGTGCCGTTGTGGAACTGCTGGCCGCCCGACTCGCGGCCCATCACGGCGCGGATCCAGGCATCCGGCACATCGTAGCGCTGCGATGCCTCGGTGATGTAGGGGCCCCACGGATCGTCTGCCGGACCGGGCGGGGCGTAATAGGAGCGGGCATGGGCACGATACTGTGCCGCCTCCTGTGCCACGGGGATATCGGGCCGGTCCGGGGTAGCGGCACAGGCAGCCAGCAGGGCCAGGGTGGCGGCCGACGACAACAGGCCGGCGATGGTGCGCATCGGGCCCGCCCGTCCCGGGCTGGCGCATCGGCGGGGACGGCTGCGATCAGCGGCGAGCGTCATCGGATCGGTCATCTCCGTCGGGACCGGCGCCAGCCGGACGGTCGGGCGGTCATCAGGCGCTGGTGGTTGCGTCCCATGATGACGGCCAGACCGGCCGACTCGATGGGGAAAGCTCACCGACCGGTGCAGGAACGCCCTCCAAGTCCTTAGCCGGCTTCCGTCACCACCGCAACACGAACCGTCGGCGCCGGAAAGTCCTCCGCCGCCATCTCGATACTCTCCCGTCGCGACCGCGGAAGCGGCGTTTGAACGGCATCGTGTCCATCATTCGAGCGCGGCGACGTTCATCCCGCATCGGACAGGCGGCCGGGCACGCCGCACCGCCCGTTGCCGCCACCGGGCGGATCGGCTACGCCGCGGGGATGAATGCGCCACCGTCCGCGCCGGCCTCATCGGAAGCCCGGTCCCGCGCCGGCGACGCCGAGGGGAACAGCATCGGGCCAGACGACCGGGCCAGTCCGCACGATGTGCTGGAGGCGGAGGCGCTGGCGGCCCGGACAGGCGACGGCGGTTGGAGCACGTCCCTGCTGCCGCCCACGCCGGGATCGCCGACCAGCCGCGATCCGGATCTTCTGCTCGACGCCAGGCTCGGCCGCAGCCGCCGCGCCGCCGCGGCCGTCACCGATCTGCGCGATGGGCTGTCGCTGTGGCGGCTTGGCCTGTCGCTGGGTTGGCTCGACATCCGGCTGCGTTACCGCGGCTCGGCGCTGGGTCCGTTGTGGCTGACGCTGTCCAGCGCCGTCATGGTCGGCTCCATGGGGCTGATCTACGGCACCTTGTTCCACGTCGTGCTGCGCGACTACCTGCCGTTCCTGGCGGTTTCGCTGATCCTTTGGCAGGCCGGCATCGGCGGCATGGTGAGCGACAGCTGCAACAGCTTCGTGGGCGCCGAGCAGACCATCCGCTCGATGCGCATGCCGTTCACCGTGCAGGCGATCCGCACCGTGACGGGCAACGTGATCGTGCTGGGCCACAACGTGGTGGTGCCGCTCGTCGTGTTCGCGATCTTCGGCGCCTGGCCCGGCTGGCATGCGCTGCTGTCGCTGCCAGGCGTGCTGCTGTGGTTGCTGGACGGGTTCGCGGCCTGCTTCCTGCTGGGTGCCATCTGCGCCCGGTTCCGCGACGTGCCGCCGATCGTCGGCAGCCTGATGCAGATCGCCTACTACGTGACCCCGGTGATCTGGAAGCCGTCCATGCTGGGTCCGCGCGGATGGTGGCTGCCGCTGAACCCGTTCGACCCGCTGCTCGACGTGGTGCGGGCGCCGTTGCTGGGGCAGGTGCCGTCGGCGCTGATCTGGGGGGCGGCGCTGGGCGACAGTGCGCTGCTGTGGCTGGCGGCCTGGCTGCTGTTCGTGCGGGCGCGGCCGCGGATCGCGTTTTGGATCTGAGCGTGCCCCACCCGAGCGTACCGGCTGCCCGCGCCGCGGCCCCAGCCTTCATCGAGGTCGAGGACCTGTCGCTCGATTTCCCGCTCTACCATGGCGGCGCCCGCTCGCTGAAGAAGACGGTGCTGCAGGCGGCGTCGAGCCGGGTGGCCGGGGGCCTGCGCACCGGCACCACCGGTGGGCCGGTCGGTGCCGACCGCACGCGGCGGGTGGTGGTGGAGGCGCTGCGCCACGTCAGCTTCCGGCTCGACGCCGGCGAGCGACTCGGCATCGTCGGCCACAACGGCGCCGGCAAGTCGAGCCTGCTGCGGGTGCTCGGGGGCATCTACGAGCCGGTGGCGGGTCGGATCCACGTACGCGGCAGCGTCGACACCCTGCTCGACACCAACTTCGGCATGAACCTGGACCTCACCGGGCGCGAGAACATCCGGCTGCGCGGCCGCTATGTCGGGCTGTCGCGGATCGGCATCCGGGCCCTCGAGGAAGACGTGGAGTCCTTCGCGGCGCTGGGACCGTTCCTGGAGCTGCCGGTGCGGGCCTACTCGTCGGGCATGGTGGTGCGGCTGGGCTTCGGGTTGGCCACCGCGATCTCGCCGCAGGTGCTGCTAATGGACGAGTGGTTCATGGCCGGCGACTCGCGGTTCCGGCAGAAGGCGCATGCGCGGCTGGAAACGGTGGTGCGCGGCGCCGAGATCCTTGTGCTGACCTCGCACGCGCCCGCCGTGTTGCGGACTTGGTGCACGCGGTTGCTGTGGCTGCAAGCCGGCCGGGTCGTGGCGGATGGGCCGGTGGACGAGATCCTGTCGCGTTACGGGGCGGGTGCCGCATCCTAGCTCGCCCGGGCGGGACGATACCCGCCCACGGGGATACAGGTCAGTATACCGGCGAGAAGATCGGCCCGGCCGAGTTGGTGAAGTCGGCGGAGCCGTCGTTCTGGAGGCTGGAGCAGCCGGCCATACCCAGCGCGACGACAGCCAGGATAACCGCGATCGGGCGGAAGAACTTGATGGACGACATGGAACGATCCTTCGATGGCCGCCCCTGGGGGCGGGAGCCGGGGTGGCCGGGCTGACCGGATCCCTGTCCATCCAAGTGGAGGTCCGCAGAGGCCGTTCAACACATTATTTTGCACCGCAGCATAATCATGCTGCATCGCAGCATTGCGTCGCACGGTAATCATCCCGCCCATCGGCGGACCAAACGTCAACGCCCGCCCACGCGGTGGCGCGGGCGGGCACGTCAGGCCAATGGTCGGATCTAGGACAGTAAACTCGCCGGCGCTTGAAGCGTGGCGACAGCCCGTGACGATCAGGCCTTCGGGATCTCGGCGTCCTTCAGCACCTCGGCGGCAGCATTCTTGTCGAGCGCCTTGGCCGCGTCCGCGAGGAATTTGCCCTCCTCGCCATCCCCGTGCTCGGTCGCCTCGACGGCGTCCTTTGCCAGGTTCTTCGCCTCTTCCGCTCGTGAGATATCCTTGGCGGCCATTCGGGCCCTCCCTCCGCTAGATCGGGGAGGACACGCGTGACGGCCCCGATGGTTGCCGCGGGACGGTCCCGCCTGCCCCGATCAGGCGCTCTTGCGCGCCTTGGCGAGCTGGTCGGAACGCTGCTGCCAGAAGGCCATGTCGGCGGCCTTGCTGAACATCACGCGGGTACCCTTGCCGCCCTGGCTGACACGGATCTTGCCGCCGTTGCGCGACCGGTGGTCGGCAAGCCATTCCAACAGCACGGGGTCCTGGCTGCCACGCCCCTCGAACTCGATGATGCCCGCGATCTCTTCCTCTTTGTGACGTCGTACCATGGGTCCTCTCCTCGCGCGGACGGGCCGGCGACGAGGTCGACCAGCCATCCCGTCTAAAATAGATGTCCCCACCTGGCCAAACAATGCGAGGTGGGCAGATGGGAACGGCTCAGCCGGCGTCGGCGGTCTCGAGCAGGGCACGGGCGGACTGGATGCGGTCCAGCAGCGGCTCCAGCGCCGGCACGTCCGACCTGTCGGCCGCGTCGAATGCCGCCTCGGCGTCGCGCAGCCGGGTCTCGCCGTCGGCGCGGGACAGGTCGGCCACCGGCACGGCGCTGTCGGCCAGGATCGTGCAACGCTCGGGGGTGATCTCGGCAAAGCCGCCAGCGACGAAGAACCGGTCCGTCACCTGCCCACCCTCGTGCAGCGCCACCACGCCGCCGCGCAGCAGTACGACCATCGGGGCGTGCTCCGACATGGCGGCGAGGTCGCCCTCGGAGCCCGGCACCACCACCATGTCCACGGCGCGCGACAGCAGACGGCGCTCCGGGCTCACGATCTCGACGTCGATCGGCATGCCATTCGCTCCCTGGGCGCGACCCGTCAGGCCTTCTCGCGCATGGCGCGGGCCTTCTCGACCGCCTCCTCGACGTTGCCCACCATGTAGAAGGCGCCCTCGGGCAGGTCGTCGTGCTCGCCGGCGACGATCGCCTTGAACGAGCGCACCGTGTCCTCGATCGAGACCAGCTTGCCGGGCGCTCCGGTGAACACCTCGGCGACATGGAACGGCTGGCTCAGGAAGCGCTGGATACGGCGCGCGCGGGCCACGGTCTGCTTGTCGTCCTCCGACAGCTCGTCCATGCCCAGGATGGCGATGATGTCCTGCAGCGACTTGTAGCTCTGCAGGATCTTCTGCACGTCGCGGGCGACTTGGTAGTGCTCCTCGCCGACGATCTTGGGGTCGAGCGAGCGCGAGGTGCTGTCGAGCGGGTCGACCGCGGGGTAGATGCCGAGCTCGGCGATGGAGCGGTTCAGCGTGGTGGTGGCGTCCAGATGGGCGAACGAGGTCGCCGGCGCCGGGTCGGTGAGGTCGTCGGCCGGCACGTAGATCGCCTGCACCGAAGTGATTGAACCCTTTTTGGTCGACGTGATGCGCTCCTGCAGCGCGCCCATGTCGGTGGCCAGCGTCGGCTGGTAGCCGACCGCGCTGGGGATGCGGCCCAGCAGCGCCGAAACTTCGGAGCCGGCCTGGGTGAAGCGGAAGATGTTGTCGACGAAGAACAGCACGTCCTGGCCTTCCTCGTCGCGGAAGTACTCGGCCATGGTGACGCCGGACAACGCCACGCGGGCGCGGGCGCCCGGCGGCTCGTTCATCTGGCCGTAGACCAGCGCCACCTTGGAGCCCTCGGTGGTCTCCTCGCCCAGCTTGATCACGCCCGCGTCGATCATCTCGTGATACAGGTCGTTGCCCTCGCGGGTGCGCTCGCCAACGCCCGCGAACACCGACACGCCGCCATGCGCCTTGGCGATGTTGTTGATCAGCTCCTGGATCAGCACGGTCTTGCCGACGCCGGCGCCGCCGAATAGGCCGATCTTGCCGCCCTTGAGGTAGGGGCAGAGCAGGTCGATCACCTTGATGCCGGTGACCAGGATCTCCGACGAGGCCGCCTGGTCCTCGAACGAGGGGGCGTCGCGGTGGATCGGGCTGTAGCGGCTGGCCTGCACCGGGCCGCGCTCGTCGATCGGCTCGCCGATCACGTTGAGGATGCGGCCCAGCGTGCCGGGGCCCACCGGCATCTGGATGGCGGCCCCGGTATCACGCACCTCGGTGCCGCGTACCAACCCGTCGGTGGTGTCCATGGCGATGCAGCGCACCTCGCGCTCGCCGATCTCCTGCGCCACCTCCAGCACCAGCCGCATGTCGCCGACCTGGCAGGTGAGCGCGTTCTGGATGAAGGGGAGCTGGCCCTCGAACCGCACGTCGACCACCGCGCCTTTCACCTGGCTGACGCGGCCGACGATGTTGCCCTGGGAAGCGGAGGCCGGAGCCTGGGGAACGGCAGGAGCCTCAAGGGTGGTCGACATGGGTGCGGCTCCTGTGGATCAGACTGCGTCGGCGCCGGAGATGATCTCGATCAGCTCGCGGGTAATGTTGGCCTGGCGGGTGCGGTTGTAGTTCTGGGTCAGCCGGTCGATCGCCTTACCGGCGTTGCGGGTGGCGCTGTCCATCGCCGTCATGCGCGCCCCCTGCTCGCCAGCGGCACTTTCCAGCATGGCGCGAAAGAGCTGGATCTGCAGGTTGCGCGGCAGCAGGCGGCCGAGGATGGCCTCCTCGTCCGGCTCGAACTCGTAGGTGGCCTCGCCCTGGCCGGATTTCGGGCCGATCTCGTTGTCGTTGGTCGGCAGCGCCAGCGGTATCAGCTGGACGGTGGTGGGCGTCTGCGACATCACGTTGTTGAAGTGGTTGAACACCAGGGTGGCGACGTCGAACTCGCCCGCCTCCAGCATGGCGACCACCCGGGCGCCCAGCTCGGCCGCGGCGGCGAACGGTACGTCCCGGCCGGCGGAGCCGGGGATGCGGTCGACGATGCGGTCGCGATATTCGCGTGCGAGGTAGTCGGCGCCCTTGCGGCCCACGGGAAGCAGCCGGACGGTCTTGCCCTCGTCCTCCAGCTGCCGCACCAGCCGGCGGGTGGCGCGGCCGATGTTGGCGTTGAAGCCGCCGGCCAGGCCCCGGTCGCTGGTCACCGGGATGATCAGGTGCACGCGGTCGCGGCCGGTGCCGGCCAGCAGCGCGGGCGCGGTACTGCCGTCGGGGCCACGGTCGGGGATCGTCCTGGCCAGGGCCGCCAGCATGCGGCCCATCGCCTCGGCATACGGGCGCGCGGCCTCGGCGCGGGTCTGCGCGCGGCGCAGCTTGGCGGCGGCCACCATCTTCATGGCGCTGGTGATCTTGCGCGTGGACTTCACGCTGCCGATGCGCGCGCGCAGCTCCTTGAGCGAGGGCATGCCGTGCGGCTCAGTCCTGGCCGAAGCGACGCGTGAAGTCGGCGAGGAACTTGGTGAGCCTCTCCTCGACGTCCTTCTTGATCTCGCGTGCGTCGCGGATCGCCTCCAGGATGCCGTCGCCGTTCGCGCGCAGCTCGGACAGGTACTGGCGCTCGAACGGCACCACCTTCCCCACCGGCACCTTGTCCAGGAACCCGCGGGTGCCGGCGAACAGTACGGCCACTTGCTCCTCCACCGGCAGCGGCGAGTTCTGCGGCTGCTTCAGCAGCTCGGTCAGGCGGGCGCCG
>CAXUBN010000108.1:0-7330 GCA_964249255.1 uncultured Acetobacteraceae bacterium
CGTCGTGGCCATCCGGGCGGCGATCCGACCGCCGCCATCCCGGCCGAGGCGCGGCTGACGGCCGAGGAGGGTGCCCGCGTTGCCCGCCTCGCCGCCGTCTGGGCCAGCGCGCTGGACGTCTGGGGCACGCCGGAAGCGGCGCGCGAGTTCCTGTTCCATGGCCATGCCATGCTGGACGGCCGCGCGCCGATCGATGTGGTGCTGGCCACCGAGCTGGGCGCTCCGCTGGTGGACGGGATCCTCGGCCGCCTGAAGCATGGGTCCGCCGCCTGACCCGGGCGTGCCGGCCCAGATCCTCGACCGCGTTCTCATCGCCTACCGTATCGGTGATCCCGACGGTGCCTTCCCGATCTTCGATGCGGCAGGCTCCAAGCTTTATCCCGGACGCTGGAACCGGCCAACCAGCCCGATCCTGTACTGCTCGGAGCACTACTCCACCGTGATGCTGGAGAAGCTGGCACATGGCGGCGGCCGGCTGCCGCCGAACCAGCACCATATCGCCATCACGATCCCAAACGGCGTGTCCTACGAGACCGTGACGCCGGCACACCTGCCGGGATGGGACCACCCGTCTTGCGAGGTGTCGCGGGCGTGGGGGCATGAATGGCAGCGGGCATGCCGGTCCCTGCTGCTGTTGGTGCCGAGCGTGGTGGCGCGGATGGAGCGTAACGTCCTGGTCAACCCCGAGCATCCGGAGTTCAGCCGGCTCGCGCACGGCCTGCACGAGCCGGTGTGGTGGGACCGCCGCCTGTTCGGCTGAGCCGCATTGTTCCCGGGCATGCGCCGCATGCTAGGTTGCGCGCCATCGCGACGCCCATCCGCGCGGCCTTCCCCGGCCGTCGCCCGACCAAACTGGACCGACCTTGAGCGACATTCCCGAGCCGCCGCTGCCGCCCGACCTGCCCCCCGTCCTGGGCACTCCGGGCGGACCGCCGTCGGACATGGTGCCGGTGACCATCGAGGAGGAGATGCAGACCTCCTACCTCGCCTACGCGATGTCGGTGATCGTCAGCCGCGCGCTGCCGGACGTGCGCGACGGGCTGAAGCCGGTGCACCGGCGCATCCTGTACTCGATGCGGGAAAGCGGCTTCACCCACGACAAGCCGTATCGCAAGTCGGCGCGCGCGGTCGGCGACGTCATGGGCAAATACCATCCGCACGGCGACGCCTCGATCTACGATGCCACCGTGCGCATGGCGCAGTCCTGGTCGATGCGGGTGCGGCTGATCGACGGGCAGGGCAACTTCGGCTCCGTGGACGGGGATAGCCCGGCCGCCATGCGCTACACCGAGGCGCGGCTGGCGCGCGCCGCCATGTTCCTGCTCGACGACATCGACCGCGGCACCGTCGACTTCCAGCCGAACTACGACGAAAGCGAGGAGGAGCCGCGCATCCTCCCGGCCGCGTATCCGAACCTGTTGATCAACGGCGCCTCCGGCATCGCGGTCGGCATGGCCACCAACATCCCGACCCACAACCCGTCCGAGATCATCGACGCCACCCTGGCGCTGATCGCCGAGCCCGACCTGTCGCTCGACGCCCTGCTCCGGATCGTGCCCGGGCCCGATTTCCCAACCGGCGGCATCATCCTGGGCCGCGCCGGCATCCGCCAGGCGTATGAGACTGGCCGCGGCTCGATCCTGATCCGCGCCCGCGCCGCCATCGAGGACCTGCGGCGCGACCGCAAGGCGATCGTGGTCACCGAGATCCCCTACCAGGTCAACAAGTCCACGCTGCAGGAGAAGATCGCCGAGCTGGTGCGGGCCAAGCAGATCGAGGGCATCTCGCACATCCAGGACGAGAGCGACCGGTCCGGCATGCGGCTGGTGATCGAGATCAAGCGCGAGGCGACGCCGGAGGTGGTGCTGAACCAGCTCTACCGCTTCACCCAGCTGCAGACCTCGTTCGGCGTCAACATGCTGGCCCTGAACGACGGCCAGCCGCGGCTGATGGGGCTGAAGGAGGTGCTGGTCGCCTTCATCGCCTTCCGGGAGGAGGTGATCCTCCGCCGGTCCCGGTTCGACCTGGCCAAGGCGCGCGACCGCGGCCACCTGCTGGTGGGCCTGGTGCTGGCGGTGGCCAACATCGACGCGGTGATCGCGCTGATCCGGGCCGCCCCCGACGCCGCCTCGGCGCGCGAGGCGCTGATGGCCGAGCATTGGGACGCGGCGGACATCGCGCCGCTGCTGTCGCTGATCCACGACGAGGGCAACGTCGTCGAGGGCGGCCGGGTCCGGCTCACCGAGGCGCAGGCGCGCGGCATCCTGGAGCTGCGGCTGCAGCGCCTGACCGGCCTCGAGCGCGACAAGATCCAGGGCGAGCTGGGCGAGGTGGCGGCGCGCATCAACGAGCTGCTGGAGATCATCGGCAGCCGGCCGCGTCGGCTCGAGGTCACCCGCGACGAGCTGCTGCGGGTGCGCGCGGAGCTGGCGACGCCGCGCGCCACCGCCATCTCCGACGTGGCCGGCGACCAGACCGACGAAAGCCTGATCGAGCCCGGCCAGATGGTGGTCACCATCACCCGCGACGGCTTCATCAAGCGCACGCCGCTCGAAACCTTCCGCCAGCAGAACCGCGGCGGCCGCGGCCGTACCGCCGCCGGCCGGCGGGGTGACGACATCGTCACCCGCTCCTTCAACGCCCACACCCATCAGTGGGTGCTGTTCTTCTCCTCCGGCGGCAAGGCGTACCGCGAGAAGGTGTGGCGGCTGCCCGAGGCCAGCCCCACCGCCAAGGGCCGGGCGCTGGTCAACCTGCTGCCCGAGCTCGGCGGCGACTCCATCACGACGGTGCTGCCGCTGCCGCAGGACGAAACGCTGTGGGACAGCCTGCACCTCGTGTTCGCCACCGCCAGCGGCAACGTGCGGCGCAACCGGCTCAGCGACTTCCGCAACGTCCGCGCCGCCGGCCTGATCGCCATGAAGCTGGACAACGACGACCGGCTGATCGGCGTCGCCACCTGCCGCGATGGCCAGGACGTGATGCTGAGCACCCGGCTCGGCCGCTGCATCCGCTTCCAGATCGGCGACGACACCGTGCGCGTGTTCGCCGGGCGCGACAGCTCCGGCGTGCGCGGCATCCGGCTGGCGCCGGGCGACGAGGTCAACAGCCTGGCGGTGCTGAACCACGTGATGGCCGACGTCGCCGAGCGCGCCGGCTACCTGCGCATGGCGATCGCGCGGCGCCGCTCCGAGACCACGCCGGAGGAAACCGAGGCCGCGGTGCACGAGGTCGAGGCCGAGGCGGTGGAGCCGGGCGAGGAGCCCGAGCCGGCGGCCGCCGCCATCCTCAGCCCCGAGCGCTTCGAGGCGCTGGAGGCGGGCGAGGAGATCCTGCTCACCGTGACCGACGGCGGGTTCGGCAAGCGGAGCTCGGCGTTCGACTACCGGGTCAGCGGCCGCGGCGGGCTCGGCATCGCCAACATCCTGCTCTCGCCGCGCAACGGCGGCGCGGTGGTGGCCACCCTGCCGGTGCTGCCCGGCACCGACGTGATGCTGGTGACCGATGCCGGGCGGCTGATCCGGGTGCCGGTGAACCAGGTCCGCATCACGGCCCGGCAGTCGATGGGCGTGCGGCTGTTCCGCCTCGCCCGGAGCGAGCGGGTCACCAGCATGTTCCCGGTGCTGGAGGACGAGGTGCCGGACGACGCGACCGTTGACCTGGCCGGAGCCGACGGCGACGAGCTGCCCGATCCGGCGCAGCATGGCGAGCTCGGCATCAGCCAGACCGACGCGATGCCCGGGCCGCTGGTCGAGGGCGCATCCGAGGGGGGCGTGCTGGCGGAGGACCTGGGGGACGCCGAGCTGGCCGATCCGGAGCCGCCCGGCGGGGAGGACGATCATGCCTGAGGATCGGGCGTCCTCCCCTCTCTCGACCCCCCCGGCTTCGTCCCCCGCGCATGTCGGGCTCTACCCCGGCACCTTCGATCCCATCACCCGCGGCCATCTCGACGTGATCAGCCGCGGCGCCCGCCTGGTGGAGCGGCTGGTGGTGGGGGTCGCCGCCAACGTCGGCAAGCAGCCGCTGATGAGCCTGGCCGAGCGGGTCGAGTGCGTCACCCACGAGGTGGCGCCGATCGCGCACGAGACCGGCACGCCGATCGCCGTGGTCGGCTTCGACACCCTGCTGGTGCGGTGCGCGCGCGAGAACGGCGCCAACGTGATCATTCGCGGGCTTCGCGTGGTCACCGACTACGACTACGAAACGCAGATGTTCGGCATGAACCACCGGCTGGATCCCGGCATCGAGACGCTGTTCCTGATGGCGACCGAGCGCTACCAGTTCATATCGTCGCGGCTGGTGAAGGAGATCGCCCAGCTCGGCGGCGACATCACCACCTTCGTACCGCCCTTCACCCATGCCCGGATCATGGCCAAGCTGGCCTGATCCGGTCCCGCCACGCTTGCCCCAGGAGCCAGTCATGTCCGAAGCAACCCCGGCACCGTCGTCGGACGCAGCCGCTGGCGACACCGTCGTCCTGCAGCTGAAGACCGGCCCCGTCACCATCCGGCTGCGGCCGGACCTGGCGCCGGCGCATGTCGAGCGCTTCCGCACGCTGGCCGCGCGCGGGTTCTACGACAACGTGCCGTTCCACCGCGTGATCGACGGCTTCATGGCCCAGAGCGGCGACCCCACCGGCACCGGCACCGGCGGCAGCGACCTGCCGGACCTGAAGTCCGAGTTCACCAAGCAGGCGAAGTTCGTGCGCGGCACCCTGGGCGCCGCCCGCACCGCGCATCCGCACAGCGCCAACAGCCAGTTCTTCATCATGTTCGCACCCGCCCCCAGTCTCGACGGCCAGTACACCATCTTCGGCGAGGTCACCGCCGGGATGGAGCTGGTGGACGCCATCAAGCGTGGCGCCGGCGGCAGCGGCATGGTATCCGACCCGGACCGGATCGTGAGCGTGCGTCCCGCCGACGCCGCATCCGCCGGTTGACGCGCGTGGGCGACGTGACCAGTTGAAGCGGTCGCGACGCCCCGGATCGGGCCGGTAGCTCAGCGGTAGAGCATTCGACTTTTAATCGAGCGGCCGTGGGTTCGACCCCCACCCGGCCCACCAACCACCTGCGTCGCGCACCGTATCGAGACAACTCAATTTCAGGGCCCGTCCGGCTCCGCCCGGTCGACCGTGTCCTCCGCATCGCGCCGGTAGGCCGCCACCACCTCGTCAGGACGGCCCTGCAGCCGGATCACGCCCCCCTCCATCCATAGCACGCGCGTGCACCAGGCCGACACCACGTCGAGCAGGTGGGTCGAGATCACCAGGATCTCCGCCTGCTGCACCAGCCGCTCCAGCCGCTCCTGAGCCTTCAGCATGAAGCTGGCATCCCCGGCCAGGAACCATTCGTCCATCAGCAGCACGCGGGGCCGCACCGCGGTCGCCAGCGCGAAGCCGAGCCGCAGCACCATGCCGGAGCTGTAGGTGCGGACCGGCATGTCGAGGAAGCTGCCGAGCTCGGCGAAGCCCTGCACGTCCTCCTCGACCGCGCGGATGCGCCGCGGCGACAGCCCGGCATGCAGGCCGCGCAGCGCGATGTTCTCGCGCCCGGTGAGCTCGACGTTCATGCCGAGGTTGGTGTCGAGCAGCGCGTTGATCTCGCCGCGCACCGTGACCCGGCCCGCCACCGGTTCGTAGATGCCGGCCAGCGCGCGCAGCAGCGTGGTCTTGCCGGCGCCGTTGCCGCCGATCAGGCCCAGCCGGTCGCCCGGCCGCAGCGAGAAGCTGATGCCGCGCAGCGCCTGCACCGCCATCCGCCGCTGCCGGTCCTGTCTGAAGCGCCCAGGCGAGCGGCTCAGGGAGCGGCCCAGGGAGGTACCCGGGACGGCGGCGGCCAGCGTGCGCCGCAGCGTCCGGGTGCTGCCGTGGTAGAGCGGAAAGGTGACGTGCAGGTCCCGCACCTCGATGCCGGCGGTGGCGCCGATGACCGCGTCCATCGTCGGCGGGTCCCTAGATCCAGTAGGCGAGGCGGGCCCGCATCCGCATGAACAGCAGCAGCGCCCCCAGCCACAGCACCGCGCTGTAGGCCAGTGCCGGACGCCACAGCGGCAGCGAGCCGTGCAGCCCCAGCAGCGGCCGGCGCACCACCTCGATCAGCGGGTAGAACGGGTTAAGCTGCAGCCAGGCATGGCCGGCGCTGATCAGCTCCGGCTTCCAGATGATCGGGCTGATGAAGAAGAAGATCTGCATCAGGCTGGCGATGATCGGCGGGATGTCGCGGTAGCGGGCCCCGAGCGTGCCCAGCAGCAGGCAGGCGGCCAGCGCGTCGGCGAGCCACAGCGCCGCCCCCGGCAGCGCGTGGAACGCCTGCGCGCCGGGCCACACCCGGAAGATCGCGAACACGGCCACCACCACCACCACGTTGTGGCCCAGCACCAGGACGTTGCGGATGATGCAGCGCCCGGCATGCAGCGCGAACGGCAGCCGCACCGAGCGGATCATGCCCTCGGCCTGCGTGAAGCAGGTGCTGCCCTCGCCCACCACGCTGCTGATGAAGCCCCACAGCACCAGGGACAGCGACAGGAACGGCATGTAGCCGGCGACGTCGATGTGGAACAGCGTGGTGTAGAGCAGGCTCATCGCGCCCACCATCACCGCGGTGGACGCGGTGAGCCAGAACGGGCCCAGCACCGAGCCGCGGTAGCGCAGCTTCACGTCGAGCCAGCCCAGCCTCCAGCACAGCCGCCAAAGCCGCGCGCTGTCGAGCAGATCGCGGCCGACGTGGCGCAGCCGTCCGGACAGGGTTTCGGGACGCAGGTCCAGCACCGGAAGGTCCATCGCCGGTCCGTCGGCAGCTCCCGAGATCGTCCCTGGGGCCGCAAGTCCCGTTGGCGCCGACATGGACGCTGCTCCCGGCGATCGGAGGATGGTGCCCAGGGGCGGATTCGAACCACCGACACTGCGATTTTCAGTCGCATGCTCTACCAACTGAGCTACCTGGGCATCGGCGCTGCATGGCGGGGCAGGGATGCTGGCCCGTTGGTGGCGCAGGCTTTAACCCAGCCCGTCCTCTGGATCAAGCCGGCCGCCGGCGCCGTTTCCGGCCCCGTCCTCGCCTGCCTCGGGGTCGGCCGGTGATCCCGGCACCCGGTAGCGCCGGGTCAGCCAATGGCCAAGGTCGGCGTCGGCGCAGCGCACCGAGCAGAACGGGCGCCGCTGCGGCACGGCCGGCCGGCCGCAGATCGGGCAGCTGCCTGGCCCGCTGGCCAGCACGCCCGCCGGGGCATCCGGATCCGTCATGGTCGATGCTCCGTCGATCCCCGGGATGAACCGTCCTCCAGGCGCCACGACGGTTCGGGCAGGGCGGTGTCCACACGGACTCGTATGGGT
>CAXUBN010000109.1:0-7298 GCA_964249255.1 uncultured Acetobacteraceae bacterium
CTGGCAGGCACGACCACGGTCGAGGAGGTGGCGCGGTCGATCCGGTCGGAGAATTAAAGTGAGGGAAGGCCAGGCCACGGCGTCGTGCGAAGCACGCCATCGCGTGACGCCCTGGACCCGCCAAGGGCCGCAGGCCCTTGGAACCCGAGTCTTAACGACTGGATTGCAAAGGCCAAGCCTTTGCCGGGGTCCAGGGGCAGGGCCCCTGGAAGGCGCTCGTGGCTGAATACCGCTTCACCGCGCTCACTCCCGGCGGCGACACCGTCCGCGGTGTCACCACCGCCGGCAGCGAGGCGGACGCGATCGCCTGGATCCGGCGCCAGGGCAACATCCCGATGCGCGCCGAGCCGGCCGCCGGCGGGCTGCTGCAGGGTGCGCTGCGCATCGAGCTGACCGGCCTGGGCCGCCGCCACCTGCGCCGCCAGGAGGTCACCAACCTCACCCGCGAGCTGGCGGTGATGCTGGGCGCCGGCCAGGACCTCGATCGCGCCATGCGGTTCCTGGTCGAGACGGCGCCGAACGCGCGGGTGCGCGGCGTGCTGGACGGGCTGCGCGCCGCGGTGCGCGACGGCTCGACGCTGCATGCGGCGCTGGGGCGCCATCCCGACAGCTTCCCCCGCCTCTACGTCGGCCTGGTGCGGGCGGCCGAGGCCGGCGGCGACCTGGGCGCCACGCTGGACCGGCTGGCCACCCTGATGGAGCGCGAGCGCGCCCTGGTCAGCACGCTGCAGTCGGCGATGATCTACCCGACCATGCTGGCGCTGGCCGCGGTGAGCTCCATCGTGCTGCTGCTGACCAAGGTGCTGCCGCAGTTCGTGCCGCTGTTCCAGCAGAACGGCGCCGCCCTGCCGCGCTCGACCCGGCTGCTGATCAACGCCGGCGCCGTCCTCACCGATTATGGCCTGCTGATCGTGGTGGCGCTCGTGCTGCTGGGCGTGCTGGCGCGGCAGGCGCTGCGCCGCCCGGCCATGCGCCTGCTGGTGGACCGTACCCTGCTGCGGTTGCCGATCGTGGGCCTGCTCACGCGCGAGGTGCTGGCCGCGCGCTTCACCCGCACGCTGGGCACGCTGCTGGGCAATGGGGTGCCGCTGATCGGCGCCATGGGCATCGTGCGCGACGTGATCGGCAACCGGGCGGTGCTGGGGGCGATCGACCGCGCGACCGAGAGCGCCAAGGGCGGCGCCGGCCTGTCACGCACGCTGGACGCCGCCGCGATCCTGCCCGCGCGCGCCATCCACCTGCTGCGGCTCGGCGAGGAAACCGCCCAGCTCGGCCCGATGTCGCTGCGCGCCGCCGAGATCCATGAGGAGCAGGTCCGTATCCGGGTGCAGCGCCTGGTGTCGCTGCTGGTCCCGGTGATCACCGTGGTGATGGGTGCGGCCGTCGCCGGCATCGTGTCGTCGCTGCTGCTGGCGATGCTGAGCCTGAACGACCTGGCGCAGTAGGGGACGACCTCCAGCGGCAACGGTGCATCGGAGACGGCCAGGTCGCTGCGGATGGAGGCCGTCCCGATGTCACGATCCGGTTCTGCCGCGGCGGTCACCCGGGGTCGATGCCCCACCAACGTCACGCTCCCCGAGGCCCTGCTTCGCGACGCGCGCGACCTGGGCATCAACCTGTCGCAGGCTTGCGAGCGCGGACTGGCCGCCGAGGTCATGGCCCTCCGCCGGCAGCGCTGGCTCCAGCAGAACCGCGACGCCATCGACGCTTACAACGAGCACGTCGCCAGGCACGGCCAGCCGCTCGCATGTCTCTGCACCCGTCCTGCCGTCTTGATCGCCTAGGCGGACGGTTTTCCCGAACGTCGGCTGACCGCCTTGAGCCGGCGGGACCGGCATTCCGGCGAGCGGACCATGAGCACCGAACGGCCGCGAACGCCCCCGTGCTGTCGGGCCAGGACGTTGAGGCGCGGCCGCCGTTGCGCTAGGCACGCAGGGGGCGGGCGTCCGTCGATCCGGTCGGTCCCCGGACCGGGTAGCGCAGCGCGGCGGGAGGCGTCTTGGACCCCAAGCTTCTGGTCGCCCTGGCCGGCATCATCGTCAGTGCGCTGTCGGCCGAGCTGAACGACTCCGTCACCACGGCCCTGCTCGGCGACATCTCCGGCGGCCTCGGCTTCAGCCACGACGCCGGCACCTGGTTCGGCAGCCTGTACACCTCGGCCGAGGTGTTCGGCATGTCGGTCTCGCCCTGGTTCCTGGTCACCCTGTCCTATCGGCGCTGGGCCCTGTTCGTGATCGCGCTTACCCCGCTCACCTCGGTGCTGGTCCCCTTTGCCCCGAACCTGTCCGTGCTTTACGGCCTGCGCGCGCTGCAGGGCCTGTGCGAGGGGCTGACCATCCCCCTGCTGTTCACCGTGGCGCTGCGGGCCCTGCCGCCGCCGATCCGGCTCTACGGCCTGGCCGTCTACTCGCTGACCGCCACCGTGTTCCCCAGCCTGTCCCAGGCGGTCGCCGCCCTGTGGGAGGGCAACGGCGACAGCGTGCTGGGGTGGCGGTTTGCCTTCTGGGAGTCCGTCCCGCTGGCCGCCGTCGCCTTCTCGCTGATGTGGTGGGGGATGCCGCAGGATCCCCCGCAGCATGACCGGTTCCGGGTGATCGACTGGCGCGGCATGCTGCTGTCCCTGATCGGCTTCGGCGCGTTCAGCACCCTGCTGCAGCAGGGCGACCGGCTCGACTGGTTCAACTCGGTCGCGATCTGCATCCTGGCGCTGGTCAGCGCCGTCGCGATCCCGCTGTTCCTCGTGAACGAGTGGTTCCACAAGGTGCCGCTGGTCCGGCTGCAGCTGCTCGGACGCCGGAACCTCGCCTATGGCGTGATCGCGCTGTTCACCTTCGTCGTCATCGGGCTGTCGGGCTCGACGCTGCCCGGCCAGTACCTGCAGCAGGTGCAGGGCGACCTCCCCGTGCAGGCCTATGTCCTGACCGCCCTGGTCGCGTGCTCGCAGCTGGTGCTGCTGCCCCTGATGGCGTTGATCCTCGACGTCGAGTGGATCGACGCGCGGATCGTGCAGATCGTGGGGCTTGGCCTGGTGCTCGCCGGCTGCATCGGCGACTCCTTCCTCACCTCCGCCTGGATGCGGGGCGAGTTCTTCCTGTGGCAGGGCCTGATCTCGGTCGGCCAGGCGGCGGTCGTGATGTCGCTGCTGATGCTCTCGACCAACATGGTCAAGCCGCCGGAAGGACCCTACGCGTCCGGCCTGGTCAACACGCCGCGGGCCTTGGCGGGCGCCGTGGGCGTCTGGCTGGTGCAGCTGATCAGCCGCTGGCGCGGCGGCCTCCATTCGAGCCGGCTGGCCGACCAGGCGGGGCAGGGGCGCTTCGTCGTCGGCGGGCCCCTCGGCGGGTCCCGGGGCCCGCCGCCGGGCCTGGCCGACCTGATCCGCCAGCAGGGACAGGTGCTGGCGCTCAGCGACGCCTTCCTGATCATGGCGGCGATCGCGGGCGCGCTGATGCTCCTGGCCCTGGTGCTCCCGGTCCGGACACCCCCGCCGCGCATCGCGCTGGCCCAGCACTGAGGCGCGCATGGCGGACGACGACGAACCCGATGCCGGAAACGGCAAGCACGACGACAACAAGGACGGCGACGACAAGGCCGAGGACAAGAAGAAGGATCAGGACAAGAAGAAGGACGGCGACAAGCCGCGTCCTGTGTGGCCGTTCCTGCTCGCGGCCGTCGTCGTGGTGGCGTTCGTGGGCGTCGTGTTGGCGGTCGTGCTGGTGCCGAGCCAGGGGGTGTGGACCGACGACGCCTATGTGCAGGTGCACTACGCCTCGGTGTCGCCGCGCATCTCCGGGCAGGTGGCGGCCGTCGCCGTGGACGACAACGACGTCGTCGATGCGGGCCGCCTCGTGGTCCAGCTCGACGACCGCGACCAGCGCACGTCGCTGGCCAACGCGGAGGCAATGCTGGCGCGCGACCAGGCGCAGTTCCGCGACGCGCTCGCCAGCATCGCGCGCCAGCCGTCGGTGATCGGCCAGCAGAGCGCGCAGGTCGGCTCGCTCGACGCCCAGATCGCGCTGGCCCGCGCCAACCAGAACCGCTACCGCAACCTGGCCAGCACGGGGGCCGGCTCGCAGCAGAGCCGGCAGACGGCCGACGCGACGCTGGCGCAGGAGGAAGCGCAGCTGCAGGGCGCCCGGGCCTCCACCGAGGCCGCCCGCCACCAGATCGACATCCTGAAGGCGCAGGCCGACGCCGACCGGGCGACGATCGCCGCCGACGAGGCGCAGGTGCGCCAGTCGCGGCTCACCCTGTCCTACACCCGCATCCCGGCGCCGCTCCGGGGTACCGTGTCGCAGCGCGGCGTCCAGGTCGGCGACTACGTCGGCCCCGGCTCCGTCATGATGTCGCTGGTGCCGCTCGACCAGCTCTACGTGATCGCGAACTACCGCGAGCTGGCCCTCAAGCACGTGCTGCCGGGCCAGCACGTGCGCATCCACCTCGACGCCTACGACGTCTTTCTCGACGGGGTGGTGCAGGGGATCCCGCCGGCCTCGGGCCAGATCTATTCCCAGGTCCCGTCCAACAACGCGACCGGCAACTTCACCAAGATCGTGCAGCGCCTGCCGGTGAAGATCCTGGTGTCCCCGAACCAGCCCCTGGCCCGGCTGCTGCGCGCCGGCCTGTCGGTCGAGACCACGATCGACACCCACCTCGTCGACGTGGCCGCCCTCCAGGCGCATTCCGACGCCCGCGTCACGGCGCCCTGAGATGGCTTCCTGAGATGGCATCCTGAGATGCGGCCGCGTCGCGTGGTTCGACTCCTGGCTGCCGCGGTCGGGGCGGCGGGGCTTGCCGGCTGCACGGTCGGCCCCGACTTCCGGCCGCCGCCCGTCGCCAGCCCGAGCGTCTGGGGGGGTGAACCGGCCGACGTCGGCAGCAGGACAACGGCGGGACCGGTGGACGGGCGATGGTGGGCCACCTTCCACGATCCCGAGCTGGTCTCGCTGGTGGGCCGGCTGGTGGTGCAGGACATCGACCTGCAGGCGGCGGCCGAGCGCGTGCGCCAGGCCGACGCGCAGCGGGAGATCACCCGCTCGGCCGGGCTGCCGCATCTCGACGCGCAGTCGCACTACGTCCAGCAGCGCTTCAGCCCGGGCGGGTTCCTGTCGCTGGTGACCCCGGCGCCCTACGCCCCGCTGGAGTTCGACGACTGGCAGAACCAGATCGCGGCGTCCTGGCAGCTCGACCTGTTCGGCCGGGTGCGGCGCGGGGTGGAGGCGCGCCGCGCCGACGCCGTCGCCGCGGGCGCGGCCCGCCACCCGATGGCGCTCGACGCGCGCGCGCGCCTGGCCGAGGACGACATGCAGCTGCGCGGCACGCAGCGCCGGGAGCAGATCGCTCGCGACAACCTCGACCTGGCCCGACGCGAGCTGGCCCTGGTGCAGGACCAGGTCAGGCAGGGGGTCGGCACCACGCTGCCCCTGGCCCAGGCGCGCGCCACCGTCGCCACGTTCGCGGCCGCACTGCCGCCGCTGCTCGACACCGAGGCGCGGACGATCAACGCGATCGGCCTTCTCCTGGCCGAGCCGCCGCGCGCCCTGGCCGACGAGCTCACGACGCCGACGCCGCTTCCGCCGGTCCCGCCGCAGGTGCCCGTGGGGATCCCGTCCGAGCTCGCCGCCCGACGGCCCGACATTCGCGAGGCGCTGGCCGCGCTGCATGCCGCGACGGCCGAGACCGGCGTTGCCGTGGCGTCGTTCTATCCCGACATCAGCCTGACCGGGCAGTTCGGCGACGACGGGCGCATTATCGGCAACGCCTTCTCACTGCCGGACAAGGCCTTCACCTTCGGTCCGCAGCTCGATCTGCCCTTGTTCCAGGGCGGCCGGTTGGTCGGCACGCTTCGCCTGCGGCGCTCGCAGCAGCGGCAGGCGGCGCTGAACTACCAGACGGTGATCCTGCGGGCATGGCGCGACGTCGACGACGCGCTCACGGCATACGCCCAGGCGCAACGGACCCGGGCCGCGGTCGCCGAGGAGGTGGCGCAGGACCGGGTGGCGCTGGGCGCCGCCCGGCAGAACTTCGCGCAGGGTGCCGTCGACTTCCTGAACGTCACCGACGCCCAGGCTACCCTGCTGAGGTCGGAAGATACCCTGGCACAGGGCGACACCGCGATCGCGACGGACCTGGTGTCGCTCTACGCGGCGCTCGGCGGCGGATGGGAGGTGTCCGACCCGCCGCCTTCGGGGCGACCCTAGCTGGCCGACGAGGTGAACAGGCCCTGCACGCCCTCGGGGAAGAAGCCGCCGCTGGTGGTGCCGCCGTTGAAGACGATCGCCAGCACCTGCTGCGGCGTGCGGGCGAACACGAGCGAGTTGGTGTCGGTCGGCACGACGTTGACCACCCCGCCGCGGATCACGCCCTGATCGTCGGCCGGGATGCCGGTCGTGCCGCCAGTGCCCGCTGCCGCCGCGCGCACCTTGGAGATGCGGTCGGTGATCTCGCCTGCACCCGCCTCGTAGAGCAGGGTGCGGATGGCCGACGCGTGGTAGGCCTCGACCGCCAGGATGCTGGCAGCGGCACCCAGGTAGGTCTTGCTGGTGACCAGCGGGGCTGCACCATTATAGGCCGTGACGCCCACGTCCTCGAAGATGTAGGCGCCCAGCAGGAAGCTGAGCTGGTCGGCGAACGGGTTGAAGTTCGGCACCCCGATCGCCTGGCCCAGGGCCAGGAACGCGTCGGTGAAGTCGATCGCCGGCTCCGGCACCGCGGACGGGCCGAGGTTGTCGACCAGGAACTTGACGTGGTTGCGCTCGTCCTTGGCGATCTCCGTGAACAGCTGCCCCACCTGCGGCACCATGTTCGGCACCTGCGCGCCGCCGATGATCTTGCCCTTCTTGCCGGCGGTGTTGGCCAGCGCGCCCAGGCCGTGACCGTGCACGCCGAAGCTGTAGAACTCGCCCTCGAGGTATTCGAGGTTGAGCGCGAAATTCAGGATGCCGACGTCGATGTCGGCGGTCTGTGCCTGCGCGGGCGTGATCCGACCGGCTCCGGCGGCGACGGCGCCCAGCGCCACCGCGCCCAGCCCGGCTTGGCCGATCAGTCGGCGGCGCGACGGCCGCGCCGGGGCCCCCGGGATGGTCTGGTACTGCATGTCGTCCGGCATCGGGACTGCCCTTCGTAGCAACGTCGGGCCATCATGGCGCCGGCGGCAGGGCGGCCTTGGCGATCCTGCCTCCTGTTACGGCGGCGTCTCAAAGGTGGATGCAGGGTCCGGACATGACATTTGTTTGACAGGATGAGAAGGGGGGGGGGGGGGGGGGGGGGGGGGGGGGGGGGGGGGGGGGGGGGGGGGG
>CAXUBN010000110.1:0-7205 GCA_964249255.1 uncultured Acetobacteraceae bacterium
GTGATGAACAGGCTGAGCACGATGCCGCAGAACACCAGCGGCAGCGCGCAGATCACCACGAACGGGTCACCCCAGTCCTGGTAGTTCAGTACCATCAACAGGTAGACCGCGATCACCGCCACCACGAGCCCGATCTCGATGTGCGAGAAGGCGCTGTTCATGCTCTCGATCTGGCCGCGCACCACGATGCGGTCGGGCGCCTTCAGGTGCTTCTGCTCCTCCGCCACGACGCGGTTGATGGCCGCCGCGGCGGAACCGAGGTCGGTGTCCTGCGCGGCGGCGTAGACGTCGTAGGTCGGCTCGGTGTTGACGTGGCTCAGCACCGACTGCTCGGTGTCGCGGTGGAAGGTGGCGACGTTGCTGAGCAGGCTGACCGGCTGCGTGCCGTTCACGCTGCCGGTGTTGCCGATCAGCGGCGTGTTGGCGACCTCGGCCAGGTGGTCGATGCGATACTCGGGCGTCTGCAGGGTGAGCTGCCAGGGGATGCCGGTCTTGGGATCGGTCCAGAAGTTGGGCGACACCTGGAAGGAACCGGACAGCTGGATGTTGAGCTGGTTGGCGACGTCCTGCTCGGTGAGGCCGAGCTCAAACGCCCGCTGCCGGTTGATCTCGGTCAGGAACTCCGGCGCGTCCACCACCTGCTGCAGATGGACGTCGGCCAGGCCGCGCAGGCCCTTCAGGCGCCGCTCCAGGGTCCGGGCCATCGCCAGGTCGACGTCCGGATGCCGGCCATGCACCTGCACGTCGATCTGCGACGGGACGCCGAAATCCAGGATCTGGGTGATGATGTCGGCCGGCTGGAAGTAGAAGATCGTGTCGGGGAACCGCTGGTGCAGCGCCACCCGCAGCCGCTTGACGATCGGGGTGCCGACGGTGCCGGGCTTCAGCGTGACCAGCACCTGCCCGTCGGAGTAGGCGACGAAGGTGCCGTCGTTGAAGGCCAGATTGTAGTTCACCGACGGCAGGCCGATGTTGTCGACGATCGTCTGCACCCGGCCGGGCCCGGCGGTCTCGCGGATGGTGTTCTCGATCCGCTCGAACAGCTTGGCCGCCTCCTCGATGCGGGTGCCGGACCGTGCCCGGACGTGCAGCGTGATCTGCCCGCTCTCGATCGCCGGGAAGTAGTCCTGGCCCAGGAACGGGAACAGGCAGGCGCACAGCAGGACCACGCAGCCGACCACGCCGCCGGTGACGAGGCGGCGTTCCAGCACGGCATGCAGCAGCCCGATGTAGCCGCGGTGGAAGCGCTCGAAGCCGCGCTCGAAGCCGGCATGCACGCGGCCGAACAGCCCGGGCGTGCGCTTCTCGCCCCGGTCCTCTTCCCGTCGGGCGTGCTCGGGACCGACCAGCACGTCGATCAGGATCGGCACCAGGGTGCGCGACAGCAGGTAGGAGGCCAGCATGGCGAACACCACCGCCAGCGCCTGCGGCGTGAAGATGTACTTGGGCGCGCCCACCAGGAACAGCACCGACACGAACGCCGAGCAGATCGAGAGCGTCGAGATCAGGGTGGGCTTGGCGATGGTGGCCGCCCCCTCCACCACCGCCTCGCGGAACTTGGTGCCCGACTCCAGCACCCGGTAGGTGTTCTCGATCGCCACCGTGGCGTCGTCGACCAGGATGCCGACGGCCAGCGCCAGCCCGCCCAGCGTCATCACGTTCATGGTCTCGCCGATCGCCGCCAGCAGGGCGAGCGAGCTCAGCACCGCCAGCGGGATCGACACCAGCACCACCAGCGTGGCGCGCCAGGAGCCCAGGAACAGCAGGATCATGAGCCCGGTCAGGGCGGCGGCGATCACGCCCTCCTCGGCCACGTCCTTGATCGCCTCGGACACGAACACCGACTGGTCGAACAGCGAGACGATGTGCATGTCCTTCGGCGCCGCCGCGATGATGCCGGGCATCATCGACTTCACCGTGCTGACGATGTCGAGCGTGGAGGTGGCGCCGTTCTTCAGGACCGGCAGCAGCAGGCCGTTCTTGCCGTTGACGCGCACGATGTTCTGCTGCGCCGGGCCGCCGGCGCGGGCCCAGCCGACGTCGCGCAGCAGGATCGGCGAGCCGTTCACCAGCTTGATCGGGATGGTGTTGAGCGCGTCCAGCACGCGCGGCAGCGTGTTCAGCCGCATGATGAACTGGGTCTGGCCGAACTTGGCCAGGCCCGAGGGCAGCGTCAGGCTTTGCGCATTGACCGAGCTCACCACCTGCTGCGGCGTCAGCCCGTACGCCTGCAGCGCGTGCGGGTCGAGGTCCACCATCACCTGCTCGGGCACGCCGCCGTAGGGCGGCGGCATGGTCGAGCCCGGCACCGTCTGCAGGGTCGCGCGCACCCGGAAGCGCACGTAGTTGTACACGTCGGCCTGGCTTTCCACCTCCGAGGTGGCGGCGATCTGGATCACCGGCACCGACGAGGCGGAGAAGCGTAACACCACCGGCGGCTGGATCCCGGGCGGCAGCAGGCCGCGGATCGCGTTGGTGGCGCCGATCACCTGGCTCAGCGCCAGGCTGATGTCCACGTTGGGCTGGAAGTACACCTTGGTGATGGTGATGCCCTGCAGCGTGGTGCTGTCCATGTCGCGGATGCCCACGACGTTGTTGGACAGCGCCAGCTCGCTGTACGAGGTCACCTGGTTCTGCATGTCCGGCGTGTCGAGGCCGGTGTAGGTCCAGATGATGGTGACAACGGGGATGTTGACGTCGGGCAGCACGTCCTTGGGCATCACCACCGCGGCGCCGCCGCCGGCGAGCGTGATCAGCACCGCCATCACGTAGAAGGTGATGCGATACTTGAGGGCGAACTTGATCAAACCCATCCGGGGTGCCTCCGCGGGGCCGGCCCGGGCGGGCATGCGACCGCCTGCATGTTGCCACGTGGCACCAGCTCCACAAGAAGTTGCATCGTGAATTCAGAATCGCCCCGGGTGGCCCTATCGTCGCCAGGGGCCCGTCCCGACGATCGCGCTTGACCCGGACGCCGCCGCGAGGTGAGAACCAAGCATGAACGAGTTGTTCTCCCGCACGCCGACCCCGGTCCCCGCAAGTCAGGCCCCCGCAAGTCAGGCATCGTCCCGCAAGCGGGCGGCGGCCCAACCGGCCCCGGCCGCCACCGCGCCCAGCTATTCCGCCCGCGACATCGAGGTGCTGGAAGGGCTGGAGCCGGTGCGCCGCCGGCCCGGCATGTACATCGGCGGCACCGACGAGGCGGCGCTGCACCACCTGGCGGCCGAGATCATCGACAACGCCATGGACGAGGCGGTGGCCGGCCACGCCACCACCATCGACGTGGCGCTGGAGGCGGGCAACCTCCTGTCGGTGCGCGACAACGGCCGCGGCATCCCGGTCGACCCGCACCCCAAGTTCACCGACCGCTCGGCGCTGGAGGTGATCTTCACCACGCTGCACTCGGGCGGCAAGTTCTCCGGCAAGGCCTACGCCACCTCCGGCGGCCTGCACGGGGTGGGCTCCTCGGTGGTGAACGCGCTGTCGTCGCGCCTCGAGGTCGAGGTCGCGCGCGACCGGGCGGTGTGGCGGCAATCCTACGCGCGCGGTCGGCCGCTGGGCCCGCTGGAGAAGGTGGGCCCGACCCAGAACCGCCGCGGCACCGCGCTGCGCTTCGTGCCGGACGCCGAGATCTTCGGGCCGCTGGCCTTCTCGGCCGCCCGGCTCTACCGGCTGTGCCGCTCCAAGGCGTTCCTGTTCCGGGGCGTGACGCTGCGCTGGGAGTGCGACCCGTCGCTGGCGGGCCGCGACGTACCGGAGCGGGCCGTGCTGCACTTCCCCGGCGGCCTCCTCGACAGCCTGCGCGACGAGCTGGGTCCGGACCCGTCGCTCCTGTCGGAGCCGTGGTCGGGCGAGGCCGAGCTGCCGGCGGGACCGGGCGGTGCGTCCACCGGCCGGGTCGAGTGGGCGGTGGCGTGGCTCCTGTCGGGCGAGGCGGCGCTGGCCTCGTACTGCAACACCATCCCCACCCCGCTGGGCGGCACCCACGAGACCGGGTTCCGCAACGCGCTGCTCAAGGGCCTGCGCTCCTGGGGCGAGCAGCGTGCCAACAAGCGCGCCGGTCAGGTCACGATCGACGACCTGCTGGGAGCGGTCGCCGCCAAGCTGTCGGCGTTCATCCGCGAGCCGCAGTTCCAAGGTCAGACCAAGGAGCGGCTCACCAGCGCCGAGGCGACGCGGCTGGTCGAGACTGCGCTGCGCGACCGCTTCGACCATTGGCTGGCCGGCCATCCGGCGCAGGCGGACGCGCTGCTGGCCGCCATCATCGAGCGTGCCGAGGACCGGCTGCGTCGCCGCGAGCAGAAGGACACCGGCCGCAAGAGCGCCACCAACCGGCTGCGGCTGCCCGGCAAGCTCACCGACTGCACCCGCACCCGGGCGGCCGAGACCGAGATCTTCCTGGTCGAGGGCGACAGCGCCGGCGGCTCGGCCAAGCAGGCGCGCAACCGCGAAACCCAGGCGATCCTGCCGCTGCGGGGCAAGATCCTGAACGTCGCCAGCGCGTCGGCCGAGAAGCTGCGGGGGAACCAGGAGCTGCGCGACCTGGTCGAGGCGCTGGGCTGCGGCCAGGGCGCCCGCTACGATTCCGGCCGGCTGCGCTACGGCCGCGTCATCATCATGACCGACGCCGACGTGGACGGCGCCCACATCGCCTCGCTGCTGATGACCTTCTTCTACCGTGAGCTGCCGGACCTGATCGCCGGCGGCCATCTGCACCTGGCGCAGCCGCCGCTGTTCCGCCTCACCCAGGGGGCGAAGACGGTGTACGCGATGGACGACCGCGACCGCGAGCGCAAGCTGCGCTCGGCGTTCAAGGGGAACGGCAAGGTCGAGGTGAGCCGCTTCAAGGGGCTGGGCGAGATGCCGCCCGCCGACCTCAAGCGCACCACCATGGACCCGGCGCAGCGCACCCTGCTGCGCGTGGTGGCGCCGCCCGAGGACGGGGAGGCGACCGCCGACCGGGTGGAAAGCCTGATGGGCCGCCGGCCGGAGCTGCGGTTCCAGTTCATCCAGGAGAACGCGCGTTCGGCCTCGGAGGAGATGCTGGACGTGTAGAAGGGCCAGGGCGCTACCCTGGACCTGCCAAGGACCGTCACGCGCAAGCGTGCCTCGCACGACGGCCCTCTGAACCCGACTCTCAGAAGATCGGAGTCCAGAGGCTCGGCCTCTGGCGGGGTCCAGGGGCGGCGCCCCTGGCCTTCCGTCCCCGTCCCGCTACGCTCGGCGGATGAGACATTCGATCCCCCTATCGGTCGTCGCCCTGCTCGTGCCGCTCGGCGGCTGCGTCGCCCGCGGCAGCGGCGGCATCACCAACGTGACGCCGGTGCCGCTGGCGGAGGGCGCCAACCTGGTGCCGCACTTGGCGCCGGACGGCCGGCAGGGGCTGGTGGTGGAGGGCCGGCAGCCGGACGCGCTGGCGCCGCTGATCATGACCATGCTGCCGCGTGCCGAGGGGCGACGCGGCTGGGACGTGGTGGAGGTCGAGGCCGCCGACGGCAGCCATCTGCCGATCCTCGATGCGCGCGGGCGCGCGGTCCTGTTCGCCCGCGCCAAGGTCGGTGGCATCCCGGCGACCCTGTTGTTCGTGGCCAGCCCCGACCCCGGCGACACGGCCCCGGCCGGCACGCCCCGCCGCATGGTGATCCAGACCCTGCGCCTGCAGGCGGACGAGACCAGCGCCCGCTTCACGCCGATCCGCACCGAGACCACCCGCGGCCGCTATTGCGGCAGCACCGACGCCCTGGCGGCCACCTACCGCCTGGCCCTGCCGGAGGACGGCTGGAACACCGGCCGTTGCGGTCGCCCAGGTAGCTGATGCGATGGGCACCTTGCAGATCGTCGGAGAACATCCCTAATATCGTCCTGCAACTTAGTGAAAGGAGGTGATCCAGTGTCTCATTGCCTGACAACGGCTCCACGCGGAGCGACCTGGATGGCCCCCCTCTCCATCGAGAAGGCGGTCTAACCGGGCGCTCGCGTTCGGATCGAACAGTCAATGTGGGCCCCGGGAGCGATCCCGGGGCCCTTTTGATATGAACCGGAGCCCGGCCCCTATCGCTCGGCCAGCCGGAACCGTACCGGCCGGTCCGGCTGCGTGGTCACCAGGCCGCGCGGCATCACCGCGCCGCCGCCGGGCAGGCTGAGCCGGAACCGCCGCAGCAGCCGGGCCAGCACCAGCACCGCCTCGGTCAGCGCGAACTGCGCGCCGACGCAGATCCGGGGGCCGGCGCCGAACGGCATGTAGACCATGCGGTCGGGCGGCGGCCGGCCCGGCAGGAAGCGACCCGGATCGAACACGTTCGGCCGGTCCCAGTGCGCCTCGTGCCGGTGCAGCACCCACGGCGAGACGCTGACCACGGTGCCGGCGGCGATCCGCTCGCCCGCCACGACGTCGTCGGCCACCGCCTCTCGCACGATGAGGTAGGCCGGCGGATACAGCCGCAGCGCCTCGTCGATCACCGCCCGCGTGACGGGCAACCGCGATACGGCCTCCGCCGCGCCGTCCGGCGACAGGTCGAGCCCCGCGGCCTCGGCGGCGATCGCCTCCCCGTGCTCGGGCAGCCGCGCCACCGCGTAGCAGGTCCAGAACAGCGTCACCGCCGTGGTCTCGTGCCCGGCCAGGATCAGGGTCGAGACCTCGTCGCGCAGCAGCTCGTGGTTGAACCCCTGCCCGGTCTCCGGGTCGCGGGCGGCGCGCAGCAGGTCGAACAGGTCGCGGAGCGGCGGCATCCCGTCCGCCGACATCGCCGGATCCAAGGTTGGGGCCTGGGCGTCGCGGGCGGCGACCATGCGGTCCATCAGTTGGAGCCAGTCACGGCGGAAGGCGGCGCGGCCGCGGTCGAGCGGCGTGGTCCAGCCGGCCGGCATCATCAGGTCGAGCAGCCCGACCTTGGCGAAGTCCTGCGCGTAGCGGATCAGCAGGCCGCGCAGCGCCGAGCCGAACTGCCCCATCTCCAGCGAGAACATCGACTGGCCGGCGATGTCCAGGGTGAGCCGCTGCAGGATCGGCATCAGCTCCACCGGCCGGCCGCCGAGGGCAGCGATCTCGTCCTCGGCGCGCGCCGCCACGCCCACGATGTGGCGCGACAGGATCGGCATCACCCTGGGCGCCAGCGCCGGCGCGATCACCCGGCGCTGGTGGCGCCAGGCATCGCCCTCGGCCAGGAACAGCCCCTCGCCCAGCACCGGCCGCAGCACCCGGCGGG
>CAXUBN010000111.1:0-7163 GCA_964249255.1 uncultured Acetobacteraceae bacterium
GTGCCGGATGCGGTGACGGATGGCCGCATCGACCGCGCGGCGCTGCGGCGCGCGGCGGTGGCCGATCCGGCGCTGCTGTCCGGGCTCGAGCGGATCCTGCACCCGATGGTGCGGTCCGAGCAGCGGCGCTTCCTCGGCCGCGCCCGTGCCCGCGGCCACCGCTGGGCGGTGCTGGACGTGCCGCTGCTGCTGGAGGGGGGCGGCGACCGACACTGCGACCTCGTGCTGGTGGTATCGGCGCCGCGTGCCCTGCAGATGGCCCGGGTCCGGGCTCGCCGCGGCATGACCGAGGTGGAGGCCGCCGCCCTGATCGCGCGGCAGATGCCGGACGCGCGGAAGCGGGCGCGCGCCGACGTGGTGATCCGCACAGGCCTGTCGCGCTGGCACAGCCTGCGCCAGATCCGCCGCCTGCTGCGGCGGCTCGATGCCGCGAACAAGGGCAAGGGCAACAAGGGCAAGGGAAGGGGCCTCCACCGATGAAGCGCGCCGTGCTGTTCGACACCGAAACGACCGGGCTCGACCCGCTGACCGGCGACCGCGTGATCGAGATCGCGGCGCTGGAGCTGGTCGGCGACCTGCCCACCGGCCGCCACTACCACACCCTGGTCGACCCCGGGCGCGACATCGCGGAGGAAGCCTCGCGCGTGCACGGCTACACCCGCGCGCACCTGGTGGGGCAGCCGAAGTTCGGCGAGGTGGTCGACGCCTTCCTCGCCTTCGTGGGCGACGACATGCTGATTGCGCACAACGCGCCGTTCGACTTCGGCTTCATCAACGCCGAGATGGCCCGTTTGCGCCTGCCCTCGATCGGCGGAGATCGCATGATCGACACGCTCGACATGGCGCGCACCCGCTTCCCCGGCCTGCCCAACAGCCTGGACGCGCTGTGCCGTCGTTTCGGAATCGATCTCAGCGCGCGGACCACCCACAACGCCCTGCTGGACTGCCGGCTGCTGGCGCAGGTCTATGTCGAGCTGATGGGCGGCCGGCAGCGCGGCCTCGAGCTGGCGGTGGGCGACGGCGGCCTCCACTCGGTGTCCTACGCGCTGCCGCAGGGGCGCGTGCCGCGGCTGGTCGTGCCGACGGAGGCCGAGCTGGACGCGCACCGCGCCTTCGTGGCGCGGATGAAGAACCCGATCTGGCTGCGCGACTGAAACGACTCGACGGTCCCGGACCGCGATCCTTTACCAATGGGTAAGCATGATCCGGCATGGTTGCGGAACGAACGATGCGCTTGGTCGCGACGGTCATGCCGGGACGATCTCCCGGCATTCCCGACGCCCGGCACGTCGTTCATGGGAGACGGGTACGTCGGGAGGGTATGATCGCGATGTACGTCGCAAAGCGGAACCTGCTCCTGATCGGCGAGAACGAGCTGCAGTGCCGGCCGATGGCCCGCAACCTGCGCCTGCTTTGCCCGGTCGAGACCCGTGCGCTGCGGACCTCCCCGTCCCTGCCGGCGGTGGTGCCGGACGCCGTGATCGTGAGCGGGGTCGCCTTCAAGCGGGGCGGCGCGCTCGGCGACGTGCAGAAGGCGCTGCGCCCGTTCCTCGACAGCCACGTTCCCGTGCTGTGCCTGCTGGACGCCCCGTCCGCCCGGGACGACGTGCAGGCCAGGGCGCTCGGCGCGTCGGCGGTGCTGGCCGCCGACACCCCGCTGCGCCGCGTCGCCGACGTGCTGGGGCAGCTGACCCGGCAGGGCGGCGGCCTGCGCCGCGCGGAACGCGCCCAGGCGGTCGAGGCCGCGGTGTCCGACGTCGGCCTCGCCATCGCCGACCTGATGACGGCGGCGGCCTCGGGCCGGGACGTCGGGGTCGGCGTCACGGCGGAAGCGTCCCGCCTGCTGCTGGGCACCATCCGCGACAACGACGTCGGCCGCTGGATGGAGACCGTGTCCACGGTCCACGACCAGAGCTACCGCCATTGCCTGCTGATGGCCGGCATCATGGCGGCGTTCGTGGTCTCGCTGGGCTTCAAGCCGGACGACTGCGACCGGCTGACCCGCGCCGCGATCCTGCACGACGTCGGCAAGGCGCTGGTGCCGATCGAGATCCTGAACAAGCCGGGCCCGCTGACCGACGCCGAGATGGCGGTGATGCGCCAGCACCCGAATTCGGGCTACGAGCTCCTGCTGGCGCAGGGCGATCACCATCAGACGACGTTGCAGGTCGCGCGCCACCATCACGAGTACCTGGACGGCAGCGGCTACCCGCTCGGCCTCGCGGCGGACCGGATCGGTGACGAGGTCCGCATCGCCACCATCTGCGACGTGTTCACGGCGCTGATCGAGCGGCGGTCATACAAGTCGCCGCTGACCGCCACCGAGGCCGCGGAGCTGATGGTGCCGATGCGGGGCAAGCTGGACCCGGACCTGCTGCGCCTGTTCTTCAGGATGTTCGTCTCGGTGGAAACCACGCACTGAGCGTCCACCACCCGCCGTCATCGCGTCATCGCGTCATCGCGCGGGGGCGTCGGGGCGGCGGGTCGCAGCAGCCCGATCAGAAGTTCCAGGCTCGGAACGACTCCCGACAGTCCCTTCTCGGCGTGCATCCTGCCGCTGGCCTCGAGTCCGACGAGGCCATGCGTGGTCGCGAACAGCAGTCCCGCGAGAACCGCCGCCGGGACGTCGGGCAGCCGCCCCGCGGTCTGGGCCTCCCCGACGATCGCGACGAACCCGGCGAAGGCCGCCGCCGCCGCCTCTCCCAGCGCACCGCCCCGTGCCGCGATGCCGGGATCGTTGAACAGCAGCCTGTAGCGTGCCGGATGCGCGATGCTGCAGTCGACCACGACCCCCAGGGCCCGCATCAGCCTCTCCACCGGCTCCGCGGCGGACCGGCCGATGGCGGCGAACGTGTCCGCAAGCGCGCGGAAGTCGTCGGTCGCCACCGCGGCCAGCAGGGCGTCCCGATTCTGGAAGTGCCGGTAGGGCGCGTTGTGGGACACGCCGGCGGCCTGGCCCACCGCCCGCAGCGTCACCGCATCCTCCCCGCCGCTGTCCAGCAGCGCCGACGCCGCGGCCACCAGCTTCCTGTCGGTCGTCATCGCAGCCGGGTGGACTCCTCGTCAGGGCGCAGGCCGACGAGCGACTTCGAGTCGTCCCACAGCCTCGACGCCCGCCCCTCGTCATAGGAGGTCGCCGAGGAACGGCGTTCGGTCAACACGCCGTTGTTCGACTGGAAGTACCGGCCGGACGCGTCCGCGTAGGCAGGATCGGCCGCGAGCCTGGCCAGGCTGGAGCCGGAGAACGCGACGCTCCCCATGGTGACGCCCATCCGCCGCATGCCCCACTTCATGGCACGGGTCCGGGACAGCCACTGCACCGGCTTGGGCATCGTCCTGAGCAGCGCGGTTTCCGGCACCGAGCCCGGGTCGAACGCGATCGAGGCGATGCCGCGATCCGATCTCCTGAGCCGGCGGTCCAGCTCATACGCGTAGAGCATCGTGCAGAGCTTGGAGGTCGTGTAGCGCACGCCGCCGGACAGCGGCTTGCCGGTCTTCCCGTCGTATGCCAGCGCAGTCGCATCGGGCTCGGCCGCGATCCCGACCATCCTGCCGTCCATCGTCGTGGGGTCGTGCGTCCCGCTGCTGGTGAACACGATGCGCCCACGGTCGCCGACCCGGTCGATCAGAAGCTGCAGCAGCAGGAAGTGCCCCAGGCAGTTGGTGGCGAACGTTTCCTCGTAGCCGTCCGCGCCGTATGAGATGGGGCCGCGGAACTGCGCGCCGGCGTTGCACAGGATCCCGGCGAGGGTGTCGATCTCCCCCGCATCCAGCAACGTCCGGCATCGCGCCGCCGCCGTCCTGACCGAGGCGAGGGAGGACAGGTCGAGCTCGACGGCCTGGACCGCGACCCCGTGGTCGGCGCGCAGCCGCCGCGCCGCCGCGTCCAGGCGGTCCATGCCGCGTCCCGCCAGGACCAGGTCCAGGCGCGGACCGGAGGCGAGCTGCCGGGCACACTCCCATCCGATCCCGCCGTGGCCGCCCGTGATGATGACCGTTGGCATGACGACTCTCCCCCAAGTTGACAACGTCAACCTAGGCGTCGTGTTGACACTGTCAACCTGGATGACCGATCAGCCGGCCTCGTCGGTGGCGACCGGCGGCAGCCCGGCCAGTTCCCGCCAGCCCGCCTCGTCCACGGTGGCGATGCCAAGCTCGGCCGCCTTCTTCGCCTTGGAACCGGCCTCGGCGCCCAGCACCACCAGGTCGGTGCTGCGCGACACGCTGTCGGTCACCCGGGCTCCCAGCCGCTGGGCCATGGCCTTGGCCTCGGGCCGCGTCAGGCTGGCGAGGCTGCCGGTGAACACCACCGCCTTGCCCGACAGCGCACCGTCCTGCGTCGCCTCCTCCGGCGTGATCTCGCGCAGCTCGGCCGCCAGCGCATCGACCGCGTCCCGGTTGTGCCGCTCGCCGAAGAAGGTGGCGAGCTCGCCCGCCACCGCCTCGCCGACGCCCGAGATGCTGCCCAGCGCTAGCCGCTCGTCCGAGCCGACCACCGTCGCCGCCTCCATCTGCGCGCGCCATCCCGCGTAGGAGCCGTAATGCCGCGCCAGCAGCCGCGCGTTGGTCTCGCCGATGCGCCGGATGCCCAGCCCGAAGACGAGGCGGGACAGCGGGATCGTGCGCCGCTCGTCGATCGCCCGCATCAGGTTGGCGATCGACAGCGCCTTCCAGCCCTCGCGTCCCTCAAGCTGCTCGCCGCGCAGGCGGAAGATGTCGGCGGGTGCCGCGATCAGCCCGGCCTCGTGGAACTCGCGGATCGACTTCTCGCCCAGCCCCTCGATGTCGAACGCGTTCCGGGACACCAGGTGGATCAGCCGCTCCACCGTCTGGGCCGGGCAGACCAGGCCGCCGGTGCAGCGCACCACCACCTCGCCGTCCCCCCGCGCCGCGGCGGCGCCGCACACCGGGCAGCGGTCGGGGAAGGCGTACGGCGGCCCGCGCTCCGCCCCCGGCTCCTCGATCCGGCCCAGGATCTGGGGGATCACGTCGCCGGCGCGCTGCAGCTGCACGCGGTCGCCGGGCCGCACGTCCAGGCGCCCGATCTCGTCGGCGTTGTGCAGCGTCGCCCGCGTCACCAGCACGCCGCCCACGTTGACCGGCTCCAGCACCGCGACCGGGGTGAGCGACCCGGTGCGGCCGACCTGGATGCGGATCTCGTCCAGCCGCGTCACCGCCTGCTCGGCCGGGAACTTCCACGCGGTGGCCCAGCGCGGCGAGCGCCCGACGAACCCCAGCCGCGTTTGCAGGGCGAGGTCGTCGATCTTGTAGACCACGCCGTCGATGTCGTACTCGAGGCCGGAGCGCCGCAGCCCGAGCCCCGCCTGGAACCGTTCCGCAGCGTCCGCCCCGTCCAGCAGCTCCGACAGCGGGTTCACGGTGAAGCCCCAGCGCCGCAGCCGGTCGAGGTACTCCCAGTGCGTCGCCGCCACCGGCTCGCTGGAGCGTCCCTGCGCGTAGGCGAACAGCGACAGCGGCCGCGACGCGGTGATGCGCGGGTCAAGCTGGCGCAGCGAGCCCGCGGCGGCGTTGCGCGGGTTGGCGAACAGCCGCTGCCCGGCGGCCGCCTGCTGCTCGTTCAGCGCCAGGAAGTCGGCCTTGCGCAGGAACACCTCGCCGCGGATCTCGATCAGCGCCGGGGCGCCCCCCGCCGCCCCATCCAGATGCTGCGGCAGGCCGCGCAACGTGCGCAGGTTGGCGGTCACGTCCTCGCCCACCGCGCCGTCGCCACGGGTGGCGCCGTGCACGAAGCGGCCGTGCTCATAGGTGAGGTTGATCGACAGCCCGTCGATCTTCGGCTCCGCCACCAGCGGCAGCGGGGCCGGGTCGTGCAGGCCCAGGAACCGCCGCGCGCGGGCGACGAACGACTCGAAGTCGGGGCGGTCGAACACGTTGTCCAGCGACAACATCGGCACGAGGTGCCGGTGCTTGGCGAACCCGCCCTCCGGGGCCGCCCCCACGACCGCCGTCGGCGTGTCCGCCCGCACCAGGGCGGGATGCAGCCGCTCGATCTCCCCGTTGCGGCGGAACAGCGCGTCGTACTCGGCGTCGCTCGCCTCCGGCGCGTCCAGCACGTGGTAGGCGTGGCCGAGCCGGCGCAGCAGGGCGGACAACCGCTCCAGCTCCGCCGCCGCCTCGAGCTCGCCCAACTCGGAGACGGCGATCGCCGACCGGTCGCGCGCCTCCTCCGGGACGGGGTCGAGGGCAGGGGTCTTCCGCGCCATCAGGCGATGCCGAGCAGGCTGTCGGCGGCCGCGCGGGCCGCCTCGGTCACGGTCTCGCCGGCCAGCATGCGGGCGATCTCCTCGCGTCGGGTGCGGCCGTCGAGCGGCTCGGCACGGGTCTCGGTGCGGTTGCGGGCGACCGTCTTGAGGATGCGCAGGTGGTGGTCGCCCCGCGCGGCCACCTGCGGGCTGTGCGTCACCACCAGCACCTGCACCCCGTCTGCCACTCGCGCCAGACGCTCGCCGATCGAGGCCGCCGTGGCGCCGCCGACGCCGCTGTCCACCTCGTCAAATACCAGGGTCGGGATGGCCGAGCGGCCGGCCAGCACCACCTTCAGCGCCAGCATCAGCCGCGACAGCTCGCCCCCCGACGCGACCCGGGCCAGCGGCCCCGGCGGCTGGCCCGGGTTGGCGGCGATCAGGAACGAGGCCTGCTCCATGCCGCGCGCGGTCCAGGTGTCGGGCTTCAGCGGCTCCAGCGCCACCTGGAAGCGGGCGCGCTCCAGCCGCAGCGGCTTCAGCTCGGCCGTTACGGCAAGTTCGAGCCGCCGTGCCGCGGTCAGGCGGGCGGCGCTGAGCAGCGCGCCCTTGCCCTCGAACGCGCCGCGCGTGTCGGACACTGCCTGCTCCAGGGCGCCGATCCGTGCCTGCCCGGTTTCCAGCGACTCCAGCCGTGCACGGAGCTTGGCCAGCAGGCCCGGCAGCTCGACCACCGCCACGCCGTGCTTGCGGGCACCCGCGCGCAGCGCGAACAGCCGCTCCTCGGTCTGCTCCAGCAGCCGCGGATCGCCGTCGCGGTCGGCGGCCAGCCGCGACAGCAGCCCTTCCGCATCCGCCAGCGCCGCCTCGGCCTGGTCCAGCGCGTCGAGCGCCGCCTGCGCACGGGATTGGGCGGTGTCGGACGCGGTTTCCTCCGCCCCGGCCCCGGCCGGGCTCGGC
>CAXUBN010000112.1:0-7100 GCA_964249255.1 uncultured Acetobacteraceae bacterium
GGCGCAGCCTGGCTGATGCTGCGGCGGATGTAGCCCTCAGCGGCCGTGCTCCCCAGGGCATGCAGCAGCGCCGCCGGCCCGCCCTGCCACGGTCGCGCGGCGAGGGCCGCCAGCGGCAGCAGCACGATCAGCCCGACCCAGAGCAACGTCACCGCGAACGACGGCAGCGCGCCGGGGATCACCGCCGGGGTGCGGCGCGCCAGGACGCCCGTTCCGGCGAACGGCCGCCCCAGGGCGATCCGTCCCAGGGCGATCCGTCCCAGGGCGATCCCGGCGCCGGTCACCCCGTCAGTGCCCCTGGGCGGAGATGGTGTCGAACACGCCGCCCGGGCCGAAGTGCTTGGGCTGCAGCACGGCCCAGCCGCCCAGGCTTTCCACGTCGAAGGTCTTGATCGCCGGGAAATCGGCGCGGTGCCGCGCCGCTACCGCGGTGTCGATCGCGCGGTAATGGTGCCGTGCCACCAGCTCCTGCCCTTCCGGGGTGTACAGGTAGCGCAGGTAGGCCTCGGCCACGGCTTGCGAGCCGCGGCGGCGCGCCACGCCGTCCACCACAGCCACCACCGGCTCGGCCACCACCGAGCTCGACGGGTAGACCACGTCGAACCGGCCCTGGCTTCCCCCCAGGTCGTGCGCCGCCAGCAGCGCCTCGTCCTCCCAGGCCAGCAGCACGTCGCCCTCGCCGCGCTGCACGAAGGTGTTGGTGGAGCCGCGCGCGCCGCTGTCCAGGATGGGCACGTGCCGATACAGCGTGGCGAGGTAGTTCTCCGCCTTCGCCTCGTCGGCGCCAGGCTGGTGCAGCGCCCACAGGTAGGCGGCGATGTAGCTCCAGCGGCCGCCGCTGGAAGTCTTGGGATTGGGCGTGATCACCTGCACCCCGTCTCGGACCAGGTCCGGCCAGTCGGCGATGTGCTTGGGGTTGCCCGCCCGCACCAGGAACACGATGGTGCTGGTGTAGGGCACCGAATGGTTCGGCAGCCGCGTCGCCCAGTCCGTCGCCAGCAGGCCGTGGGCGGCGAGCGCGTCGATGTCCGAGGCGATGCCCAGCGTCACCACGTCCGCCTGCAGCCCGTCCAGCACCGAACGCGCCTGTGCGCCGGAGCCGCCGTTGGAGGTCCGCACCGACAGCGTGTCGCCGGTGCGCGCCTTCCAGGCGGTGGCGAAGTGGGCGTCGATGTCATGGTACAGTTCGCGGGTGGGGTCGTACGACACGTTGAGCAGGGTGTCGACGCCCGCGGCCCGGGCCGGAGCATGGGCGGACGCGGACAGCCCGGCCAGGGTCAGCGCGGTCATCAGGAGGGCGCGGCGGCTCATGTCGACCGTTCGTCCTTTCAACGTTCTGTTATGGTGAAATAGACGGTAGCACGAATAGATAGGGACATTCGGCCGACGTCAATCGCCGCGCTGGGGATTGCCATGATCGATCCGCTTCCAGGATGAGCGCCCTGGAGATCAGGCAGGTTCCGGTGGGCGAATGAACGACGACCGGCTGACGAACCGACGGATGGACGGGTCCGGGTGAACGATCGCCGGGGCGGCGGCGATAAGGCATGGTCAAGGGACAATGCCAGGGTGGCCGGGGCGGCACGGCCAGGGAGGACGGAATGAAGATCATCTGCGTCGAGGAGCACGTCACCGATCCCGACATCATGCGGGCCGTGCATCCGGAGCTCGCGCAGCGGTTCGGCTATGCCGCCGCCCTATGCAAGCGGTTCCAGGACGACCCGGACGCGTTCGGCGACGGGTTGCCGCACCTCAACCCGGTAGGGGTGGCGATGGCGCTGGCGCCGGACAGCGGCGACGGGCGCATCGCCGACATGGACCGGCACGGCATCGACATGCAGGTGCTGTCCTGCAGCAGCCCGGTGCAGCTCGCTCCGGCAGCGGACGCGGTGGCGCTGGCGCGGACGGCCAACGATCGGCTGGCCGCCGCGGTGCGGGCGCATCCGACCCGATTCGCGGGCTTCGCGATCCTGCCCTGGCAGGACCCGCGGGCGGCGGCCGCCGAGCTGGACCGCGCGGTTGGGGAGCTGGGCTTCGTCGGCGCGCTGATCATCGGCCGCCCGGGCAACGACGCCTTCCTGGACGACCCGGCCTACGAGCCGGTGCTGGCGCGGCTCGACGCGCTCCGGGTGCCGCTCTACGTGCATCCGGGCATGCCGCTGCCGCAGGTGCAGGCGCCGTACTACGGCGGGCTGGACCCGGAGGTCACGGTCAGGCTGTCGATGTTCGGGTGGGGCTGGCACAACGAGGCCGGCGTCCATGTCGTGCGGATGATGCTGGCCGGCCTGTTCGACCGTTACCCGAACCTGCAGGTGATCAGCGGGCATTGGGGCGAGATGGTGCCGTTCTACCTCAACCGGCTCGACGACATGATCCCGCCCGGCGCCAGCCGGCTGTCGCGGACGATCTCCGACACCTACCGGCAGCACGTCACGGTCACGCCCAGCGGCATGATGAACCTGCCGCACCTCGAGTTCATCCGCTCGGTGTTGGGTGCAGGGCGGATCATCTACTCGATCGACTACCCGTTCCTGACCCAGACCGGGGCGCGGGCCTTCCTGGAAGGGCTGGCGATCAACGAGGACGAGCGCGCGATGATCGCGCACGGCAACGCCGAGGCGCTGCTGTTCCGGCGCTGACGGCCGGCACCGATGGCGGCGGCAAGCGCGGGACCGGTTCGAACCCGGCCCCGCCCTCGCTCACCCGTGGCAGGCGCAGCCGGCGTGGTGGCAGCCGGCCTCGTCGCGATGATGGCTGGCGCAGCTCTCGTCGCAGTAGATGCGGCCCTCGCGCTGAACTCCCTGCGCGGGATCGATGACGCAGATGCAGTCGGCACAGGCGCACTTCACCTGGGTGACGGTGACGGTCATGGGTTCGCTCCTTCGGGGATGAGATCGTCGGCGTCGTGCGGTTCGGCCATGTGCTCGATCATGCTGGTGAGCATGTCGCGCACGTGGCAGTCGGGGATCGCATAGAGCACCCGCTTGCCCTGGCGCGTCGCCCGCAGCAGGCGCGCGGCACGCAGCAGGCGCAGATGGTGCGACACCAGCGACTGGCTGATGCCCACCCGTGCGGTGAGTTCGCCGACGCTAAGCGGGCCGTCGAGGCAGCCCGACATCAGCATCAGCCGGTTCGGCTCGCCCAGCAGCCGGAACGTCTCGGACAGCTGGCTGGTCTGGTCGTTGGTCAGCATGGCCTTAACGCATCGACATATGTTCATATACTCATGTGGATGGCGGGACGCAAGCGCCGGATGCGGAGGCTGGCCGATCGCTCCATGCTTCTTGTGAGCCAGGCATTCCCGCCGTTATGCTATGTTATAGCATATTGGAGAGGTTCATGCCGGTTGCCCCGTCACCCCTTGCCGATCTCGGCATTGCCGACGCTTCCGTATCCCCCGCCGCCGTGGTTGCCGGTCCGAACGAGGGCGTGCTGCGGGCGATCTCGAACGATCGCGTCGGCCTGGCCTTGTGGTGGCGCGCGCTGTGTCCGACCGCGGTGAGACTCGCGGCCGACCTGCTGGACGAACCCGCGTTCCGGCACGAGGCCGTCGGTCGGCCGGAGGAGGCCACCGATGCGCTGGCGGCGCTGCTCCCGCCCGCCGTCCGCCCGCTCCGGCAGGATTTCGGCCCGCTTGCCGCGCTGTTCGCCAGGCTGGCGGGCACGGCGCTGGTGCGGATGCGGCTGGAGCAGGTCTGGCGGCAGACCTGCCCGCGCCTGCACGTGGACGCGGTGTCGCTGCGCCTGCTGTGCACCTATGCCGGTCACGGCACCGAATGGCAGGACGCCGCCGGCACCGTCCGCCGGATGCCGGTCGGCCATGTCGGCCTGTTCAAGGGCACCCGCCATCCGGGGAGCGGCACGGCCGTGCCGCACCGGTCCCCGCCCGGTGGGGCCGGGCGGCTGCTCCTGTGCATCGACGTGCTGCGGCCGCACTGACGGCCACCCTGGCGTCGACCCTAGGCCGTGGCCGCCGCGGCGTCCCGCGCACCGGCTTGTTGCCGGATCGCGGCCACGAACGCGCGGGGACGGCCGTAATGCTCCTCGTGCCGGAACGGCTGGAGCAGGCCGTCCCGCTCCAGCAGGAAGCTGGGATAGCCGTGCAGCCCGTGCCGCGACATCATCGCCCTGGTGTCGGCGATGTGCCGGTCCACCGCGACCGCGTCGAGGGCCGCCGCGAAGCCCGCCCGGTCGAGCCGGAGCGCACCCGCCAGATCCGACAGGACCGCCCGATCCACGACCCGGCGACCGTCGACGTAATGCGCCCGCTGGATCAGCTCCATCATCGGCAGCGCGGCCGAGGCATCCATCGATCCGGCGGCGAGGATGGCCTCGATCGTCGGCCGGGAATGCCAGACCGTGGCCGGATCGACCAGCAGCCCGTCGAGGTAGGCGGATCCGAACGGCTGGCCTGTCAGGGCCGCGATCCGCCCGTCGGTCGCCCTCATCATCCGGCGCTTGGCCTCCGGCGCATGGATCGGCTGGTCCCAAAGGCCACCGCCATGCAGGACGATGGCGATCCCGGCGTCGGACGCGGCCCGCACCAGCGGCCCGGCCGCGTAGCACCAGCCGCAGAGCGGATCATGGACGTTGTGCAGGACGATGGGGTCGGTCATCCGTGGTCTCCCGCGGCGGACGCGAGCGCCTGCGCGACGGTGGCCGCCATCGGCGTGGTCGGCCGGCCGATCAGCCGGCTCAGTTGTTGCCCGTCGTCGAACAGGGCGCCACGGGACGCGCCGGCATCGCTGTCCGCCAGCAGCGCGGCGAGGCCTCCCGGCAGGCCCGCTCCGAGCAGCGCCGCCTCGTAGTCCGCCTGCGGCAGGTCCCGGTAGCCGATCCGCTGGCCGGATCGTTCGCTGATCTCGGCGGCGAGCTCGGCCAGGGTGTAGGCCCCGTCGCCGGCGAGCTCCAGCACGCGGCCCTCCCACGACTCCGGCGAGGCCAGCACGGTCGCCGCGGCCGCGGCGTAGTCAGCGCGGGCCGCCGACGCGATCCGGCCGTCCCCGGCGCTCCCGATGAGGGCGTGGTGGGCAAGCGCCGCGGGGATCGCGGCGGCGTAGTTCTCCGAGTACCAGCCGTTGCGCAGCAGCGCGAACGGCACGCCGGAGGCCCGCAGCGCGTCCTCGGTGTCGCGGTGGTCCGCCGCCAGGCCCAGCGGCGAGCGATCCGCGTGCAGGACGCTGGTATAGAGCAGCAGCCCGACCCCGGCGCGCCGGGCGGCCTCGATGACGTTGCGGTGCTGGATCCGGCGCCGCGACAGGTCGCTGGACGAGATCAGGAGGACGCGGCCGATGCCGGCGAGGGCGGCGCCCAGCGTGTCGGGCCGCTCGTAGTCGGCGACGACGGTGTGGACCTTCTGCGCGATCTGGCCTGCCGTGTCCTTGTTCCGGACGGCCGCGACGATGCGGTCGGCCGGCACCCTCTCCAGAAGGTGCTCGATGACCAGACGGCCGAGCTGGCCGTTGGCACCGGTGATCAACAAACGGGGTTCCTGTCCCGACATGAACCTTGCTCCCTTATGGTCTCAAAACAAGACGACGTCTTGTATGGGAACCGCATGGACGGCATGTAAGGCGGCAGTTTCACGTGCCCAGGTTACGGAAAGGGAACCGTCCGATGGATCGGCCAGAGGGTCAGGTGGGTCTCGCGAACCGATTTGTTGACTGGCAGGCGGTCGGCTTCGACGCCGCTGCCTGCCCGGTGCGCAACGTGCTGGACCGCGTCGGCGACAAGTGGACCATGCTGGCGCTGGTGGCGCTGGCGCCGGCGCCGCGCCGGTTCAGCGAGATGCACCGGATGATGCCCGACATCTCCAAGCGCATGCTGACCCAGACGCTTCGCGAGCTGGAGCGCGACGGGCTCGTCACCCGGCACGTGTTCCCGACCAAGCCGCCGCAGGTGCAGTACCGGCTGTCGGCCCTCGGTCACTCGGTCCTGGTCCCGCTGGACGCGCTGGTGGACTGGGCGGAGGCCAACCATGCCGCCATCCGCGCGGCGCGGACGTCGTTCGACGCGACAGCCGCGGCCGGCTGAGTCGCCGCCCCGCGGTCGGTCAGGACGGCGCCAGGCGCGGGTGCCGGATCAGGACGGCCCGGTGCCATCCGGGCACGCAGGACAGGCCGTAGAACAGCGCGCTCAGCGCGGTGATCCAAAACGTGGCGGGCCAGTCGGTGAACCAGGCCAGCACGATGCCGCCCCAGGCGTCCGCCAGCGCCAGCGCCACCGACAGGAGCAGACCGGGACCGAGCCGCACGGTCAGCCGCTGCGACGCGGCCGCCGGCCCCACCATCAGCGTGAACACCAGCAGCACGCCCACGATCTGGGCGCAGCCGGCGGTGCACAGCCCCACCAGCGCCAGGAACAACAGCGACACCAGCCGCAGATTCACCCCGCGCGCCTCCGCCAGCTCCGGCTGCAGGGTCGCGAACAGCAGCGGCCGGGCGATGACGCCGAGCCCGGTCACCGCGACGAGGCAGAGCGCGGCCAAACCCCACACGGTGGCGCGGTCCACGCCGAACACGTTGCCGAACAGCAGCGCGGTGGCCTGGCTGGCATAGGCGGTGAAGAAGTGCAGGAACAACAGGCCGAGCCCGAGCGCGGTCGCCAGCACCATGCCGATCGCCACGTCGCGCCCGGCCAGCCGCTCGCCCAGCAGCCCCATGCCGACCCCGGCCGCGACCGTGAACCCCACCAAGCCCCACAACGGTGCGATGCCGACCAGCACGGCGCCGGTGGCCCCGGTGAAGCCCACGTGCGACAGGGCGTGGCCGGCGAAGGTCTGGCCGCGCAGCACCAGGAAATGGCCCACCAGCCCGGACGTGATCGCGACCAGGGCGCCGGCGAGAAGGGCGTGGCGCACGAAGTCGTAGTCGAGCAGGGACATCACGGCCGCGATCCGGCGGCGGCGGCACGGTGTTCCGGCGCGTATCTCGGGTCGTGCCGGGGGTCGTGCCGGGGATCATACCGGTGCGCGTCCCGTTCCACCTCGCCCTCGCCCGACATCACGAAGATCCGTCCGCCCACCCGCACCACCTCGATCGGCGCGCCATACAGCCGCGACAGCACCGGCGCGGTGATGACCTCGTCCACGCCCCCCAGGC
>CAXUBN010000113.1:0-7081 GCA_964249255.1 uncultured Acetobacteraceae bacterium
CCGTAGCCGCCCGCGCTTCCGCCATAGTCGCCGCCGCCGGCCTCGTCGCCGCCGCGGTTGGAGTCGATCAGGGTCAGCTCGCCGCGGAAGCGGTCGATCACCACCTCCGTGGTGAACTTCTCGGCCCCCGACTGGTCGGTCCACTTCCGGGTCTGCAGCGAGCCCTCGAGGTAGACCTTGCGGCCCTTCTTGAGGAACCGCTCGGCGATGTCGCCGATGCGCTCGTTGAACACCACCACCCGGTGCCACTCGGTCTTCTCGCGGCGCTCGCCCGAGCCCTTGTCGTTCCAACTCTCGCTGGTGGCCAGGGTGAAGGTGACGATCTTGCCGCCGTTCTGCCCGTTGCGGACCTCGGGATCCTTTCCGAGGTTGCCGACCAGGATCACCTTGTTGACACTGCCCGCCATCGCAACCTCCTGCCCGTCACGATCCCGGCGCACGCACCGGTCGGAGGGCCATTCCTTGGGATAATCCCGCCTGTCTAGCCGCAGCGGCTATGTCGATCAAACGCGAACGGGGTATGAACGGGACCGGGATGGCGAAGGCTGGCATGGCACAGGGAAGCGTTGCGGCGGAAACGGCGGGCGGGGCCGGGCACAACGCCGCCATCCGGGTGCGCGGCGCCCGCGAGCACAACCTCAAGAACGTCGACGTCGACATCCCGCGCGACCGGCTGACCGTGATCACCGGCCTGTCCGGCTCGGGCAAGTCCTCGCTCGCCTTCGACACCATCTACGCCGAAGGGCAGCGCCGCTACGTCGAAAGCCTGTCGGCCTATGCGCGCCAGTTCCTGGAGCTGATGGGCAAGCCCGACGTCGACTCGATCGAGGGGCTGTCGCCGGCGATCTCCATCGAGCAGAAGACCACCAGCCGCAACCCGCGCTCCACGGTGGGCACCATCACGGAGGTGCACGACTACATGCGCCTGCTGTGGGCGCGCGCCGGCGTGCCGTACTCGCCCGCCACCGGCCTGCCGATCGAGGCGCAGACGGTGAGCCAGATGGTGGACCGGGTGATGGCGATGCCGGAGAACACCCGGCTGATGCTGCTGGCGCCCGTGGTCAAGGACCGCAAGGGCGAATACCGGAAGGAACTGGCCGAGCTGTCCCGCAAGGGGTTCACCCGTGCCAAGGTGGACGGCACGCTCTACGAGATCAGCGAGGTGCCGCACCTCAACCGCAAGCTCAAGCACACGCTGGAGGCGGTGGTCGACCGCGTGGTGGTCAAGCCCGGCATCGAGGCGCGGCTGGCCGACAGCTTCGAGCAGGCGCTGGGGCTGTCCGACGGCATCGTCTATGCCGAGGAGGTCGCCCGGGAGAAGCAGGTCGGGGAGCAGGATGGGGATCCGGCCCGGACCGTGTTCTCGTCCCGCTTCGCCTGCCCGGTCAGCGGCTTCACGCTGGAGGAGATCGAGCCGCGGTTGTTCTCCTTCAACGCGCCGCAGGGCGCCTGCCCGGCCTGCGACGGCATCGGCACCGAAAGCCACTTCGACCCGCACCTGGTGGTGCCGGACGAGAGCGTAACCCTGGCCGGCGGCGCGGTGGCGCCCTGGAACGGCACGCAGAGCCCCTACTACATCCAGACCCTGCAAAGCCTGTCGCGCCACCATGGCACCTCGATGACGGTGTCCTGGGACGCGCTGCCGGCGGCGGTGCGGGACGCGATCCTGCACGGCACGGAGGAGCCGGTCGAGCTCACCTACCGCGACGACAAGCGCGCCTACACGGTGAACAAGCCGTTCGAGGGCGTGCTCAAGAACCTGCAGCGCCGCTACGCCGAGACCGACAGCGCCTTCGTGCGCGAGGAGATGGCGCGCTACCGCTCGGACAAGCCGTGCCACGTGTGCGGCGGCGCCCGGCTGCGGCCCGAGGCGCTGTCCGTGAAGATCGACCATCACACCATCGCCGAGGCGTCCGAGCTGCCGATCCGCCGGGCGCTCGAATGGTTCCGCGGCGTGGAGGCGACGCTGACCCCGCAGCGGGCCGACATCGCGCGGCGCATCCTGCGCGAGATCGGGGACCGGCTGCGGTTCCTGGACGACGTGGGGCTCGACTACCTCACCCTGTCGCGTGGCTCGGCCACGCTGTCCGGGGGGGAAAGCCAGCGCATCCGGCTGGCGAGCCAGATCGGCTCGGGGCTGACCGGCGTGCTCTACGTGCTGGACGAGCCGTCGATCGGGCTGCACCAGCGCGACAACGAGCGGCTGCTGGCCACGCTGGACCGGCTGAAGCGGCTCGGAAACACGCTGCTGGTGGTGGAGCACGACGAGGACGCGATCCGTGCCGCCGACTACCTGATCGACATGGGCCCGGCCGCCGGCGTGCATGGCGGCCGCGTCATCGCCCACGGCACCCCGGACGTGGTGGCGGCCCACCCCGACAGCCTGACCGGTGCCTACCTGTCCGGCCGCCGCCGCATCGAGGTGCCGACGCAGCGGCGCAAGGTCGACCCCAAGCGGCAGGTCCGCGTGGTCGGCGCCACCGGCAACAACCTGAAGTCGGTCACCGCCGGGTTCCCGCTCGGCACCTTCACCTGCATCACCGGCGTATCCGGCGGCGGCAAGTCCACGCTCGTGATCGACACGCTCTACAAGGCGCTGTCGCGGCGGCTGATGGGCTCGGGCGAGGTGCCGTCCCCGCACGAGCGGATCGACGGCATGGAGCTGCTCGACAAGATCATCGACATCGACCAGTCGCCGATCGGCCGCACGCCGCGCTCCAACCCCGCCACCTACACCGACCTGTTCGCGCCGATCCGCGACTGGTTCGCCGAGCTGCCGGAGGCCAAGGCGCGCGGCTACAAGCCGGGCCGGTTCTCGTTCAACGTCAAGGGCGGCCGCTGCGAGGCCTGCCAGGGCGACGGCGTGCTCAAGATCGAGATGCACTTCCTGCCCGACGTGTTCGTCACCTGCGACGCCTGCCGGGGCAAGCGCTACAACCGTGAAACGCTGGAGGTGCGCTTCCGCGGCCACTCGATCGCCGACGTGCTGGACATGACGGTGGACGAGGCGGTGCCCTACTTCTCCGCCGCCACCCGCATCCGCGACCGGTTGACCATCCTGCAGCAGGTGGGGCTGGGCTACGTGAAGCTGGGGCAGCAGGCCACCACGCTGTCGGGCGGCGAGGCGCAACGGGTGAAGCTGAGCAAGGAGCTGGCGCGCCGCGCCACCGGCCGCACCCTCTACATCCTGGACGAGCCCACCACCGGGCTGCACACCGAGGACGTGCGCAAGCTGCTGGAGGTGCTGCACGCGCTGGTGGACCAGGGCAACACGGTGCTGGTGATCGAGCACAATCTCGAGGTGATCAAGACCGCCGACTGGGTGCTGGACCTGGGCCCGGAGGGCGGCGACGGCGGCGGCCGGGTGGTCGCCGTCGGCACGCCGGAGGATATCGCGGCCGCGGCGGACAGCCACACCGGCCGCTTCCTGGCCCCGATGCTGCCGGCGCGGGAGCCGGCCCGGAAACGCAAGCGGGCCTGATCGCATGCATCGGCCCGTCCGGACGCGACGCGCGTATCAGGCCGCCTGCAGGCCGGCCGCCCGGTGAAGGGCGGCATCCACCGCGGTCTCGCTGAAGGCGCGTCCGGCATAATCGAGGCCGGCCTCGCGGCAGCGGTGGAACGCGGCCTCGTCGTCATGGAGCCGCACGATCGCGTCGGCGAGCCCGGCTCCGTCGTCGGCGACGAGGTCCTGCAGCGGCTCGGGCAGCTGGAAGCCTTCCGCCGCGACCGGGGTACAGATGCAGGGAACGCCGGCCGCCAGGCTGTCCGCGACCTTGCCCTTGAGCCCGGCGCCGAACGCCAGCGGCGCCACCGTCATCCGCACCTGTTCCAGCACCTGGAGGAGCGAGTCGACCGCGCCCATCGGCACGATCCGGGGGTCGCGCTGCGTGCGCAGGCTGTCCGGCATCGCCGTGCCGGCCAGCGTGCAGCCGATGTGCGGCGCGCGCCGCCACACCAGCGGCATGATCTCGTCGACCAGCCACAGCGCCGCATGCAGGTTCGGCGCGTGTTGGTAGTTGCCGATGAAGGCCAGGCCGGAGCGCTCCGCGAAGGGCGCCGCAGTCGGCCGCGCCGGGATTGCCCACGGTGCGACCAGGACGGTGGCGCGCGGCAGCGCCTTGCGCAGCAGCGCCGCCTCGACGGTGGAATGCGTCAGCACGGCGTCGCACGAGGCCGCGGCGGCGAGCTCCTGAGCCTGCAGCCGCCGCGCATGCGGGGCTGCCTCCAGCCGGTCCTCGACCTTGATCTGCCGTGCCAGCCTCAGGTGCTGCAGGTCGGCGACGCTGAACACGACGCGCGCGCGGGCTGCATGGTGACGCACCAGCGGCAGGTAGCGGTGCGCCATCTCCACCCGGTGCAGGTAGACCAGGTCGAACTCCGCCCCCTGGCGCCGCAGCAGCTCCTCGACGCTCGCCGTCCAGGGTGCCGCCTGCACCGCGATCCCCGCCGCCAGCAGCGCCTCCGCATGACGGTCATGCCGCAGGTCGGCCGGCACGAAGGTGACCTCGAAGCCCAGCCGCTGCAGTGCGGCCATGTGCGACAGGATCGCGTTCGAGCCCGCATCGCGTGCCGCCGCCGGAACCGCGTGGTCGATCACCAGCGCCCGGCGCGCCAGCGGTGCCGGCTCCGGTCCATCCTCCGGGCGCCAGCGCCACTTGCGGCCGCGCGCCGCGGCGCGTGCGCGGCGGTCCGTCTGTCGATCGGCCAGGCGCTGCAGCAGGTCCTCCGCCTGTCCTGCCAGCAGCTCCACCCGCTCGCGCAGGGCCTGCTCGGTGCCGGGCGAGCGCAGCAGCGCGATCATCGCCCGGCGTGCCGGCTCGTCGAGCTCGAGCGGCGCGTCCAGCCGCACCGGGGAGCCCACCAGCTGCTCGGCCGTATCCCGCCGCTGCACGTGGACCACCATCGCGGTGATCGGCAACGCCAGCCGGTCCAGCTCGACGCTGAAGCCGTGCCGCCCGTCGCCGATACCGGCCAGGTCGAGGTCGTGGCGATAGCCGTTGGCGATCATCGGCGCCACCGGGCGCCCATCCACCAGCACCTCCAGCAGCACGGGATCCTCCGGCCGCTCCGGGTCCCAGGCCCAGCCGCGCACGTGCTCGCGCGTGATCTCGTCCAGGTAGCCCACCAGCGCCATGCGCCCCCGTAGCGCAGGCCATGCGACCGGTCGACTCCCACCACCGTCCCGCGACGAGGCCAGCAGGACGCGGCCCCATGGACAGGTGACAGCGACGACCGCCGCACTATCCTACGGCGCGAGCTTCATGGGGACGACGCATCATGACCCAGCACCAATGGATTGCCGGCGCCGACGGGTCCCTGTACGATCCCTCTAACTATGTCGACGGCACCCCGTTCGAGGCCGGCGACCTGTTGGCGGTGGACGGTGGCGATCCGACCGCCTTCGGGACGGGCCGGGCGCTCCTGCAGCTGATCCCCGGAACCTACGACTTCGAGATCGCCGCGGAGGGGGCCACCCAGACCCAGGTGACGCTGGGCGACGTCGAGCTGGGCTCGTCGAGCGTCATCGATGTCGAGGGCGGGTCCGGCTTCTATCCCGCGCCCGGCAACCTGCAGATGAACCTGTTCGGTACGTTCGACACGCAGGGCATCCTCTACGTCGGCTCGTCCCAGACCGAGGGGAACATCCATGCGGTCCTCAACGCCGACGGCGACGGGACCAGCCCGAGCTTCGTCAACCAGGGCAGCATCCGCTTCAACGACGTGATACCCAACGGCGGCGTCGTCAGCACGGTCTGGGTGCAGCCGAACGCCCAGTCGGCGAGCTTCGTGAATGCGACGGGTGCGGATATCGACGTCGGCTACGGCAACACGCTGCTGTTCGGCGACGGTTCCGGCTACCTGGCCAGCGAGGGCTATACGTTCCGCAACGACGGGACGATCGAGGTCGGACTCGGATCGACCCTCACCGTCAACGCCGCCTATACCGGCAGCGGCACCGTGGCGATCGACGGCGTGCTCGACGGGGGCAATCAACCCTTCCAGGCACCGAACTCCGTCGCGGAGATCGGCGGCCCCGCTTCCGGCAACTTCACCATCGCCGATGGCGCGCTGGTGCTTGGAGATGGGGATACCGGCGCGACGGCCAGCGACACCGGATCGATCACCTTTCTCGACGACGATGGCCAGCTATCGCTGGCGGGAGGCGACCAACCATTCGGCATGGTCATCCATGGTTTCCAGTATGGCGACGAGATCGTCCTGGACCGGCCCACGAACGTCGCGTCGTTCGACTACGATCAGGCGACGGATACCCTGACCCTTTATGATGGCGCCGACGACGGGGGCGACGTCGTCGCCCGGCTCGTGATCGACGGCAACTACACGACCAGCGAGTTCACCGTGTCGCCGGGCTCGTCCTCGACCGTGATCACGGTTGCCTGCTACTGCGTCGGCACCCGGATCGCCACGCCGGCCGGCGAGGTCGCCGTGGAGGCGCTACGGATCGGCGACCGGCTGCTCACCGCCTCCGGCGAGGCCCGCCCGGTCCGCTGGATCGGCCGGCGCGGCTACGATGGCCGGTTCGCCGCCGGCAACCGCGACGTGCTGCCGATACGGATCGCCGCCGGCGCGCTGGCCGACGGGGTGCCAGGTCGCGACCTGCTGGTGTCGCCGCGTCACGCGATGTTGCTGGACGGCATCCTGATCCCCGCCGCCTGCCTGGTGAACGGCCGCTCCATCACCCGGGTAACCCGCGTGGAGCGGGTGGAGTACGTCCACGTCGAGCTCGACACGCACGACGTCATCCTGGCCGAAGGGGCTGCGGCGGAGAGCTACGTCGACGACGACAGCCGCGCCATGTTCCACAATGCGCACGAGTATCACGCCCTCTATCCCCAGGCGGTGCGTCGGCCGGCACTCTACTGCGGCCCGCGCGTGGAGGAGGGCTTCGCGCTGGAGGCGGTGCGACGCCGGCTCCGGGCCCGCGCCGATGCGATGGGCCTGTCGCACAGGCAGGCCGGCTAGGGGATCGCGGCCTCGGGCCGGGACCGGCCGGTCGGCACCGGCCCCCGGTCGACCGTCAGCAGATCGGGGCCGAGCCGCCGGGCGGCGTCGCGGC
>CAXUBN010000114.1:0-1479 GCA_964249255.1 uncultured Acetobacteraceae bacterium
GGCTGGTGCCGTGCACGCCGCTGGGCTGCCTGCTGCTGCTGCGGGCCGAGCTGGGCACGCTCCGGGGACTGCACGCGGTGGTGGTGGGCAAGTCCAACCTGATGGGCCGGCCGATGGCGCAGCTCCTGCTGCAGGAGGAATGTACGGTCACGGTGTGCCACGGCTCCACGCCCGACGTGGGCAGCCTGGCGCGGCTGGCCGACATCCTGGTGGTGGCGACCGGGCAGACCGGGCTGGTGCGGCGCGACTGGATCAAGCCCGGCGCCACCGTGATCGACGTCGGCATCACCCGGGTGACGACGCCGGAGGGCCGCACGCGGCTGGTCGGCGACGTTGTGTTCGACGAGGCGATGGGACGGGCCGGGCGGCTGACGCCGGTGCCGGGCGGGGTCGGGCCGATGACCATCGCCTGCCTGCTGCGCAACACGGCGACCGCGGCGCGGCGGCAGCTGGAGCGGACCGGCCCGACCTGAACAAACGGCCACCTGGCAACGAAACCGCTCCAGTCCCGTTGGGAGGGCGCCGCGACATGCAGGCCAGTCCGATCAAGGGAACGTTTCCAATGAAGTCCGCTCCGCTCATCGCCGCCGCCATCGCCCTCACGGCCATGGCCGGCGGCGCCATCGCACAGACCACCGGCACGAGCACCACCACCGGCACCAATACCGGCACCGCGACCGGCCAGACCACCGCCGGCAACCCGTCCAGCCCGAGCAACACCACCGACCCCAACCAGGCGGTCGCCACCACCTCGGCCAGCACGGCGGTGCCCGCGCACGGCGCCAACAGCTTCACCCAGAAGCAGGCGCGCCGCCGGATCGCGCATCACGGCTTCACCCAGGTGAAGGACCTCACCAAGGACGACCAGGGCGTCTGGCACGGCACCGCGATGCAGAACGGCGCCGCGGTGAAGGTCTGGGAAGACTACAAGGGCAGCGTCGGCACCGAGTGATCGCCGCAGGCGTCACCCGGGGCATCGAACCAAGGACTAGGGAGTCAACACCATGGCACAGCAGACCATCACGCGGGCCTATGACAGCTATGCCGACGCGACCGCGGTCGTCACCGCGCTCGAGCAGGCGGGCATCCCGCATTCCGACATCAGCCTGATCGGCCGCGACGGCAAGACCACCGGCACGGGGACGGCGGCGGCCGACGCGAACACGGCGGAGGCCGAGGCGGGCGCCGGTACCGGCGCCTCGATCGGCACCATCATCGGCGGCGGCGCCGGCCTGCTGGCCGGCATCGGCTCGCTGGCGATCCCGGGCGTGGGACCGGTGATCGCGGCCGGCTGGCTGGTGGCGACGCTGACGGGGGCCGGCATCGGCGCCGCGGTCGGCGGCGGCACCGGCGGCCTGGTCGGCATGCTGACCGGCGCCGGGGTGCCGCACGAGGACGCCGTCCTGTATGCCGAGACGGTGCGCCGCGGCGGCAACCTGGTGCCGGTGCGGGCCGACGCCGCGCAGCTGGCGACGGTCG
>CAXUBN010000114.1:1489-7067 GCA_964249255.1 uncultured Acetobacteraceae bacterium
CGGTGCGCGGCGATCGCGACGGTTCTGCTGTGCTGCGACGCGTCGCTGCTGGCGCTGGCAGGGCTGCGGCGGCTGGGGATGCAGGACCGGGCGTCGATCGTGCTGGACCCGGAGGCGATGGTGCCCTCGGCCGGGCAGGGCATCGTCGGCGTGACGGTGCGGGCCGACGACGCGCAGCTGGCGACGGTCGAGGCGGTGATGGGCCGCCACACCGCGATCGACCCGATGGCGCGCCGCGCCGAGTACCAGGGTGCCGGCTGGACGCAGCACGACGAGACCGCCGGGCCGTACTCGCCGACCACGACCAGCTCGGGCCTGCCGCCCCGCGCCGACGTCCCCTGAACGGCCAGATCCCGCCGGACCCTGGTCCGGCGGGTTTCTTTCCCGAGTATGCAAGCCTGATCAGGACATGACCTGATCAGATACCGGTTCCCCAAGGAAGTCGCGGAACCGTCGCGCCACCTCGTGCGGCGCCACCGTCGGCCGACCGAGCCTGTTCATCGATCCCGGTGCGATCCGTGCGTGGATCAGGGTCGGGCCGTCACGGCGCAGGGCGGCGGCAAGCGCCTCCTCGACGCCCGCCAGGTCATCCACCGCGAAGGCGGTGCGATAGCCGCACGCCGCGGCGACCGCGGCGAAGTCCACCGAACCCGACACCGTCGCCTGGCCGCCGGTCGAGTCATGGGTGCCGTTGTCCAGCAGGACATGGACCAGCCGCGCGGGCCCGTAGGCGCCGATCGTGGCGAACGTGCCCAGCTTCATCAGGGCAGCCCCATCGCCGTCCAGCACCAGCACCGGCCGGTTCGGGCAGGTCAGGGCGACGCCGAGCGCCATGCCCGACGCGCCCCCCATCGAGCCGACCTGGTACAGGTGCTGACGGCGATCGGACAGGGTGAACAGCTCGCGGCCGGTCTTGCCGGTGGTGGCGACGATCGCCACCCGCTCCGGCACCAGGGCCAGCAACCGTTCCAGCACGGCGGCGCGTCCGGGACGGGACGCAGCGCCGCGGCGAAGGTCCACGCGCTCGCCGGACGGCGGCGCCGTGCGCGGCATCGCGTCCAGCGCCTCGGCGGCGACGCTGTTCTCCTCCATGACCAGCCCGTAGGGCAGGCTGTCCGCCGCGAAGCGGGCGACGGCGGCGTCGAGCGCCGGGGCGATGTCGGCGTCGCGCTGCGGGAACGACCCGTTGGGAACGCCGCACAGGGTCAGCAGCGACTGGGTGATGCGCCCCATCACCGCGTGCTGCGGCTCGTCCGGCCGGCCGGGCTGGCCGCGCCAGGTCGTGAGCAGCAGCAGCGGGATGCGGAACGGCTCGTTCAGCGAGGTGAGCGGGTTGACGCAGTTGCCGAGGCCGGAGTTCTGGCAGATCACCACGCCGCCGCGGCCGCCGAGCCAGGCGCCGGCGGCGATCGCCACCGCCTCGCCCTCGCTGGCGGCGCCGACGTAGTCGAGCGTGCCGCCGCCGCTGGCGTTGATCACGCGGTTGATCATCGCCGTGAGGTAGGAGCAGGGCACGCCGCTGTAGAAGTCGAGGCCGCGCGCCGCGGCGGCATCGATGAAGGTCTGGGCCTGGATCATGCGGACGATGATCCGGCAGGACGAGGAAAACGCCAAGAACCCCGATGCCGACCGACTGCGCCCGGTCGGCGCCGCAGTCGGACGCGGATCAGGTCCTACGCCATCAGCCGCTCGATGGCGTCCAGGGTCGCATCCAGCTTGGACACCAGCGCCCGGTAGGGGGCCGGCGTCGTCATGTCGAGGCCAGCGCGCCGCAGGATCGCCGTCGGGTGATCCGATCCGCCCGCCCTCAGCACGTCCAGGTAGGTTTCGCGCTCCGACGCGCCCCCGGCCAGGATCCGGTCCACGAAGAACGTGGCCGCGGCGATCGAGGTCGCGTACTGGTAGACGTAGAAGTCGTAGTAGAAATGACCGATCGACGCCCACTCGATGCCGTAGAGCGGGTCGATCCTGACGTTCGGGCCGTGGTAGCGCCGCAGCAGGTCGAGGAACAGCGCGGTGAGGCGGGCGCCCGTGAGGGCCTGGCCGTCCTGCGCCGCCTCGTAGATCCGCAGCTCGAACTCGCCCAGCATGGACTGTCGGAAGAAGGTCGTCCGCAGCAGCTCGCAGAGCTGCACCAGGTAGAACAGCCTCTCGTCCTTGTTCCTGGCCGTCCGGACCATGTGGTCGGCCAGCAGCTGCTCGTTCACCGTCGATGCGATCTCGGCGACGAAGATCGGATACCTGGACAGCTCGTAGGGCTGGTTCGCGTCGTCCAGGACGCTGTGCATGGCGTGGCCGAACTCGTGCGCCAGACTGGTCATGCCCTCGTAGTCGCCGGTGTGGTTGAGCAGGACGTAGGGGTGCACGTCGTAGGCGCCGGGGTTCATGTAGCCGCCCGATGCCTTGCCCGGGCTCGGATACGCGTTCATCCAGCCCGCCGCGGTGATCGTGGCGAGGCGTGCGGCGTAGGGCGCCCCCAGGGGCGCCACCGCCGCCACGACGTTGCGGCGGCTGGTGGCGATGTCGAAGGGCGGGTTGGTCGTCGTCACCGGCACGTAGAGGTCGTGGTAGCCGAGCTCGGGCAGCCCGAGCATCCGCCGGCGCATGTCGAGGTAGCGGTGCAGCACCGGCAGGCCCGCGTCGGCTTCCGCCACCATGGACCGGTAGACCGCCTCCGGGATGGCGTTCGGGGCCAGCGCCGCGGCCAGGGCCGACGGATACCGGCGGGCATCGGCGTTGACGATGTTGGCCTGCAGTTTCGCCGACAGCAGCTCCCCCAGGGTGCTCTCGAAGGACCGGAACGTTCCGAAGAACGCCTGGTAGACCGCCCTGCGGTCGTCCCGGTCGCGGTCGACGCGGTGGGCCTCGAACGCCGGGTAGCCGAGCCGGACCCTGCTTCCCCGCGCCAGGACGATCTCCGGCCATGGCATGTCGGCGCCCACCAGCTGGTCGCGGCCGCGTTCGGTGCCGTTCAGCGGCGCGTCGATGGCCGCGAGCAGCGTCTCGGCCTCGCCATCCAGGATGTGCGGGGACCGCCGCTCGAGGTCGGCCAGGAAGAACCGGAAGCGCCCCAGGGAGGGGTCCGCGCCGAGCGCGGCCCGGAGCCTGTCGGGCCCGAGCCGCAGCAGCTCCGGCTCCATCCAGGCGCCGGCCCGCTTCACCCGGTCGTCGAGGTCGTCGGCAAGCTCGTCGCGCGCCTGCCCGGACGGGTCGCGCAGGTCCTCGTCCGCCTTCAGCCTGGCGTAGGTGTTCAGCCGGTCCGTGCGGCGGGCCAGGTCCGAGCGCAGCTGCAGCGCCGCCCCCAGCGTCGCGGCGCCGGTTCCGAGCCGGTCCTTAAACGCGAGGAGCCTCGGCAACGCGGCCAGCACCGCCGCGCGCTCCGCCGTCCAGGCGTCCGGCGTCGGATACAGGGCGGTCAGGTCCCACATGGTGGGGATGCCGGGATCCGCCTGCGCGCCGCTCGGGACGAAGCCCGACCCGAAGATCGTCGAGGCCGCCAGCGCCAGCGCCTCGCGCCGCGTCGGCCCCGGGACCCGGTGATCGGCCCCGCGATCCGCCGCGGTCACCGCAGCTTCCTGAACTTGAGCACGAAGTTGTCGGCCTCGCCGATCGCCTGGTAGCGGGCGCGGTCGGTGTCGCCGAGGGCGTAGCTCGGCGGCAGCGCCCAGACCCCGCGCGGGTAGTCGGCGGTGTCGCGCGGGTTGGCGTCGATCTCCGAGGTGGCCACCAGCCGGAAGCCCGCCCGTTCCACCAGGGCGACCGCGTAGTCCTGCCGCAGGTAACCGAACCGCGCCTTCGGGTCCTGCGGCAGCCGCGGGTTGCCGCGATGGTCCTCGATGCCCAGGATGCCGCCCGGCCGCAGCGCGCGGTGGATGGCGGCGAGCAGCGTCGCCGCGTGGCCCTGGTTGACCCAGTTGTGCAGGTTGCGGAACGTCAGCACCGTGTCGACGCTGTCGGGTGCCAGGTCGCTCTGCTTGGCGCCGAAGAAGCTGTAGCGGATGCGGCCGTAGTCGGCCGGGTCCGCATCGAGCCGGCCCGCGAACTTCAGCCCGATGGCGAAGTTCTGCCCTTCCGGCTCGCCATCGGGCACGTCGACGGCGAGGCGAAGGCTGCCCCCGTCATGCAGGAACGGCGCCAGGATCTCGGTCCAGTAGCCGCCGCCGGGCCAGATCTCCAGCACGCTGGACTGCGGCGTGACGCCGAAGAAGCGCAGCTCCTCGACCGGATGGCGCGCCGGGTCCCGCGCCACGAAGTCCGGCGACCGGTTGGGCGCGTGCGCCGCCTGCTCCAGGGTCAGCTCGGCGGCACCGGACGGCGGGGCCCCGGCCAACAGGGCGAGGCAGAGCAGGGCCGCCACGGCGGCGGGAGATGGACGACGGAACAAGGCTGCGGCTCCTTTCGAGCAGGATGCCGCCGATGGTTCCGGCTCCCGGCGCCGCGGGGAAGCGGCGGTCCGGCGAACACCCCAATCCGCTCGACGAACGGCCGAGTCCGGCGCTGGGCGGCGTCGGCCGCATCGGCCTACTGTTGATGGAACGCTCAAGGCCAAGGGCTCCGCCCCTGGACCCCGCCAAAGGCGCAGCCTTTGGAATCCATTAATCAAACGAATGGATTCTCAAGGCTCGGCCTTGAGCGGGTCCAGGGCAGAGCCCTGGCCTTCATCAGTTCGGACGGAGATCATGGACGCGCTCCCCGCCCCGAGTCCGAAGCTGGTGCCCGCGCGGCTGTCGACCCGGCGCTTCGCGCTCGGCACCGCCGTCGCGGCCTGGATGCTCTACCTCGCCGCGGCGATGGTGCGGTGCGTGGCGTACGGCTTCACCCATCCGGTCATGCTGATGGAGCGCCACGCGCTGACCGCCCTGGTGGCGATCGGCCTGTCGGTGGGCCTGCATGCGCTGCTGAACCGGCACGAGGGGCGCGACCTGTCGCGGCGGCTGACGCTCGCCCTGCTGCTGTCCGCCCCGCCGGCGGCGCTGCTGTCGGTGATCAACTACAACGTCATGTTCGTGTTCGCGCCACAGTACTACCTGCGCGACATGGGCATGGACATGCACCTGACCCTGTTCGGGGAGGTGCTGTACAGCATCGCCGACAACTACTTCGTCTTCGCCGCCTGGTCCGTGCTGTCGGTCGCGGTCGGGCACGAGGTGGGGACTCGCGATGCGCTGCGCCGCGCCGCCGCCAACGAGGCCGCGATGCGCTCGGCCGAGCTGCGCGCGCTGCGGCTCCAGCTCGATCCGCACTTCCTGTTCAACGCGCTGAACACCGTGTCCGGCCTGATCCTGGCCGGCGACGCCGCCGGCGCGGAGCGCACCGTCGACGCGCTGTCGTCGTTCCTGCGGGCGACGCTCGCGGCCGATGCGTCCTGCGACATCCCGCTGGCCGAGGAGCTGCGGCTGCAGATGCTCTACCTCCGGATCGAGCAGGTGCGGTTCGGCGACCGGCTCCAGGTGCGCACCGACGTGCCGGACTCGCTGCTGGACTGCGCGGTCCCAGCGCTGATCCTGCAGCCGATCACCGAGAACGCCGTGCGCCACGCCGTCGCCCGGACCAGCCGCCCGGTGCGGATCACGATCAC
>CAXUBN010000115.1:0-1637 GCA_964249255.1 uncultured Acetobacteraceae bacterium
CCTCGGCCAGGGCCGGGATCCGGCTCACCGGCCCCAGCGCGGTCAGCGTCGGCCGGCCGCGGAACAGCCGCGCCGCCGCCCGGCGCACGTCGTCCAGGGTCACCGCGTTGATCCGCGCCACCGTCTCGGCGGTGGGGATGATGCGGCCGAACACCTGCATCTGGCGGGCCAGCTGCTCGCAGCGGCTGCCGGTGCTCTCGAGCGACATCAGCAGGCTCGACTTCAGCTGCGCCCGGGCCCGGTCCAGCTCGTCCTGGCGCACCGCGTCCGGTCCGCTCGCCGCCTGCACCCGGCGCAGCTCCTCAAGCGTCACCGGCATCAGCTCGGCCGCCTCGTCCTCGCCGGTGCCGGCATAGATGCCGAACAGCCCGCCATCCAGGAACGGCGCGTTGAACGAGTAGATCGAGTAGACCAGCCCCCGCTTCTCGCGGATCTCCTGGAACAGCCGCGAGGACATGCCGCCCCCCAGCAGGGTCGAGAGCAGCAGCACCGGGTAGTAGTCCCGGTCGCCGTAGCCGACCGACGGGAAGCCCAGCACCACGTGCACCTGGTCGAGCTCCTTCTGCCGGCGGAACTCGCCGCCGCCGTAGAGCCCGGCCTGCGGCACCTCCATCCGCGCCGTCGGCAGGTCGGCGAAGTGCTCGGCCGCCAGCGCCACCACCTCCTCGTGTTGGAGGTTGCCGGCGGCGGCGACCACCACGTTCCCGGTGGTGTAGTGCGCCCGCATGTAGCCGGTCAGCGTGTCGCGCCGCATGGCGCGGATCAGCGCGTCGGTGCCCAGCGTCGGCCGGCCCATCGGCTGGTCCGGGAACGCGGTCTCCTGGAAATGATCGAACACGATGTCGTCCGGCGTGTCGTTGGCCTGGCCGATCTCCTGCAGGATCACGCCGCGCTCGCGCTCCAGCTCGTCCGGCGCGAAGCTGCTGTGGGTCAGGATGTCGCCGATGATGTCGGCGCCGAGCGCCAGGTCCTCCTTCAGCAGCTTGACGTAGTAGGCGGTCTGCTCGCGCGCGGTGTAGGCGTTGATGTGGCCGCCGACATTCTCGACCGCCTCGGCGATCTGCGCCGCCGAGCGCCGCTCGGTGCCCTTGAACGCCATGTGCTCCAGGAAGTGGGACACGCCGTTCTCGTCCGCCCCCTCGTTGCGGGTGCCGCTGGCGACGTAGGCGCCGAGCGAGACGGTTTCCACCCGGTCCATGCGCTCGGTGACGACGAGAAGGCCGCTGGGAAGCCGGGTGGTGCTGATCGTGTCGGGGATGGGATCGGTCATCGGGTTCCTGTAGCCGGGGTTCAGAAGAAAAGGCCAGGGGCCCTGCCCCTGGACCCCCAACGCCTCGCCTTTGCAACCCCCCCAATCGATGGGGGGCGGGGGCCCGCGCCCCCCCGGCGGCGCCCTGGCCTTTATTCTCTATGCCGCATTCCTCAGCACCGCCCCCCGCACCGCCTCCTCGACCGCATCAAGCCGGTTCGGCACCACCCGGTACCGTTCCGGCCGCTCGTGCAGGTCGGCCAGCCGCGGCGGCAGCGGCGGCGCGGATCCGATCGCGCCCTCCATCGCGTCCGGGAACTTGGCCGGATGCGCCGTCGCCATCGCCACCGTCGGCGTGCCCGGCAGGTGCCAGGCGCGTCCGGCGGCG
>CAXUBN010000115.1:1647-6958 GCA_964249255.1 uncultured Acetobacteraceae bacterium
ATGCCGATGGCGGTGTGCGGATCGGCGACGTAGCCGCCCTCCCGGTGCAGCCGGCGGATCGCCGCCGTGGTGTCCGCGTCGTCCAGCGCCAGGCCGCGGAACAGCGCGGTCGCCTCCGACCATGCCGCGTCCGGCACCGCCATGCGGCCGTCGCGGCGGAACCCCTCCATGATCCGGGCGCAGGCCGCGGCGTCCCGGCCCAGGAGCTCGAACAACAGCCGCTCGAAGTTGGAGCTGACCTGGATGTCCATGCTGGGCGACAGGCTCGGCGCGACACCCCGCACGCTCATGTCGTTGCCGGCGAGGAAGCGGGCGAGGATGTCGTTGCGGTTGGCGCCGATCACCAGCCGCGCCACCGGCAGCCCCATCCGGCGCGCCGCCCAGGCCGCCAGCACGTTGCCGAAGTTCCCGGTCGGCACGGCGAACGAGACCGGCCGGTCCGGCGCGCCGAGCGCCAGCGCCGCCGCCACGTAGTACGGGATCTGCGCCGCCACCCGCGCCCAGTTGATCGAGTTCACCGCCCCCAGCCGCAGGGCGTCCCGGAACGGCGCGTCGGCGAACATCGCCTTCACCAGGTCCTGGCAGTCGTCGAAGCTGCCCTCGACCGCGAGGTTGGCGATGTTGGGGGCCGCCACGGTGGTCATCTGCCGCCGCTGCACCGCGCTGGTGCGGCCCAGCGGGTGCAGGATCACCACCTGCAGCCGGTCGCGGTCGCGGCAGGCCTCGATCGCCGCCGAGCCGGTGTCGCCGGAGGTGGCGCCGACGATGGTCAGGCGCCCGTCCCGCTGCGTCAGCACGTGGTCGAACAGCCGGCCCAGCAGCTGCATCGCCAGGTCCTTGAACGCCAGCGTGGGTCCGTGGAACAGCTCCTGCACGAACAGCTCGCCGTCCAGCTGCACCAGCGGCACGATCGCCGGATGGCCGAAGCCGGCATAGGCCTCGCGTGCCAGGCGCAGTAGCGTGCCGTGATCCACCGCACCCGCCGCGTATGGCGCCATCACCCGCGCCGCCAGCTCCGGATAGGGCAGCCCGCGCATCGCCCGCCATTCCGCGGCCGAGAACTCGGGCCAGCGTTCCGGCATGAACAGCCCGCCATCGTCGGCCAGCCCCGCCAGCAGGACGTCGGCGAAGTCGAGCGGCGCGGCCTGGCCACGGGTCGAGATGTAGCGCATGGCGCCGATCATACGGACCCCCGCACGTCCCGCGAAGGGTCCCGCGAGGGCCGGTGCCTCACCGTCGCGCGCTCCCTCCCACCGGCGGACCGGGCGCCGCCGCCGCCGCCGCCGCCGGCCGCAGCGACAGCATCAGGATCGGGAACTGGAACTGCGCGTGCCCGCGCCGGAACGGCGCCGCCCGGTCCATCTGCGGCACCGGCACCGTCAGCGTGCCGTCGGGGCCCAGGAACGGCGCGTCCGCCCAGTGCAGCCGCGGATCGCGCGCCACCAGCCGCAGCTCCCGCGCCGGCGACAGGCTGAGGATGCTGTCGTCCTCGACGTCCTCCAGGAACAGCGTGCCGTCCGGCGCGATCGCGGTGCCGCCCAGCGACGGCGTGTCGTACCAGAACCGCACCGCGGCGGAGAGCCGGTCCGGCGGCACCCCCGGGTCGTCCAGCAGCGCGGTGTCGATCCGCGACATCGGCCCGCACAGCGGCTGCACGAACAGGGAGCGGCCATCCGGAGACACCTCCAGCTGGTCCGCATGGACCTGCGCCGGCCGGCCGTCCGCGCCGCGCAACACCTCGCCGTCCACGAGGATCGGCCGCTGCGCGGTGAGCGCCGGATCGCGATCCAGCACGCGGCGGAAGGTGCCGGCCGCGAGGTCCAGCACGATCAACCCCGGCGCGCCGGCATCGGTGACGTAGGCGTGGCCGCCGTTGAAGCGGATGTCGTCGATCATCCCGCGCGGCCGCAGCACGTCGGGCGGCAGGACCAGCACCCGCGTCACCTCATTGCGGGTGAGGTCGATCCGCAGCAGCCGCGTGCCGCCGGGCAGGGCCGGCCTGCCAAAGCCGGGCGAGCCGGTGTCGACCGCCCACATCGACCCGTCCGGGGCCAGGTGGATCGCGTTCAGCCCGATGAACGGCAGTGCCGCCTTGTCCGGCAGCGTGCCGTCGCCGTTCCAGGCCGGGGACGGGTAGGGGACCAGGGTGTCCCGGCCGGTCACCTGCACCAGCGACGGCCCGGTCGGGTTGGCCAGCCGCGGCAGCACCGCGAACAACCGTCCGTCCGGCGCCACCACCACGCCGTTCCACACCGCCCCCGTCGAACGGGCCCGCTCGGCCAGCGCCGCCCCGGCCGGCGCGTCGGGCGATCCGGCCTCCGCGGCACCGCCGTTGATGCCGAGCAGCGCCAGCACCGCCATCCAGGTCCACGCCCACGATCCCATCGGAGCGACCCTAACCGCCGACGGTGAACGCCCGGTTCACGCCGCCGTCCGGTCGCCCAGGTAGCGCCCGCGCAGGTAGGCTTGGTAGATCCCCGCATCGAGCGGCCGGCCGGTGGCCTCGGCGATCACCGTCTGCGTGTCGACCTGGCTGCCGCGGCCATGCACGTGGCGGCGCAGCCAGCCGAGCAGCGGCGCGAAGTCGCCCCGACCCAGCGACCCGTCCAGCCCCGGCTCGGCCGCGTTCGCCGCGGCGAACAGCTGCGCCGCCGTCATCGCCCCCAGCGTGTAGGTCGGGAAGTAGCCCCAGGCGCCGCCGGGCCAGTGGATGTCCTGGAGGCAGCCGCGCCGGTCGTCCGGCACCGCGACGCCCAGCAGCGCCCGCAGCCCGTCGTTGAACGCGGCCGGCAGGTCGCGCAGCGCCAGGTCGCCGTCGATCATCGCGGTCTCGAGCGCATACCGCAGCAGCACGTGCGCCGGATACGTCACCTCGTCCGTGTCGACGCGGATCAGCCCCGGCCGCACCCGCCGGTAGTGCCGGCGCAGGTTCTCCGCACCCAGGGCCGGATCGTCGCCGAACGCCTGCGCCAGGAGCGGCGCCAGGAAGCCGAGGAAGGCGTCGCCGCGACAGGCCTGCATCTCGATCAGCAGAGACTGGCTTTCGTGCAGCGTCATGCCGCGCGCCTGCCCCACCGGCTGCGCCAGCCAGTCCCGGGGCCGCCCCTGTTCGTAGAGCGCATGCCCGGTCTCGTGCAGCACGCCCATCAGGGCGGACGAGAAGTCCGCCTCGTCGTAACGGGTGGTGATGCGCACGTCCTCGGTGGCGCCGCCGCAGAACGGGTGCGTGCTGACGTCGAGCCGGCCGCGGGTGTCGTCGAAGCCCGCCGCCCGCATCAGCCGCTGCCCCAGGGCCCGCTGCATCTCGATCGGGAACGGTCCCCCAAGCGGCAACGGCGGCGGCAGCGCCGCCTGGTGCTCCAGCACCGCGCCCAGCAGCGCCGGCAACCCCGTGCGCAGGGCGGCGAACACCGGGTCGATGAAGCTCTGCCGCATGCCGGGGTCGTACTGGTCGAGCAGCGCGTCGTAGGCCGACAGGCCGAGCGCCGCCCCCTTGGCCGCGCCGACCGCGCGCTGCGTGGTCAGCACCTCGGCCAGCAGCGGCAGCAGGCCCGCGAAGTCGTTGTCGGCGCGCGCCTGCCGCCACGCCACCTCGCACGCGGTGGCGGCGCGCGACGCCGACTCCACCAGGCCCGCCGGCACCGCGACGGCATGCGCGTGCTGGCGCCGCATCTCGCGCAGGTTGGCATCCTGCCAGGGGTCGAGCCCGTCGGCATCCGCATCCGCCTCGGCCAGCAGGTCGGCGGTCACCGGATCGACGAGATGCTCGTGCCGGATCACCGACAGGGTGGCGATCTGCTCGCCGCGCTCGGCCGCCGCCCCCAGCGGCATCACGGCCTCCTTGTCCCAGCCCAGGATGCCCAGCGCCCCGTCCAGCCGGCTGAGCCGTGCGAAGCGCCGCTCCAGCGCGTGATAGCCCTGCATGGCGGCACTCCGACCCCGTTGCCGCGCATAGCTGGCCGCAAGCGACGCCGAGCGCAAGCCGATGCGGCCCGGCGCGGCCCCGCCTGGCCACGTCTCAGCCGGTCCCGCGCAGCCAGTCCGACACCACGTCCCCGACCAGGACGGGGTCGAGGTGCCAGGGGGCGTGGACCGACCCCGGATGCCGCAGCATGTCCGCCTCCCGGACATGCCCGATCAGCACGTCGAGCGACGCGCCGCCGTCGGGTCGGGCGCACAGGAACTGCTCCGAGCGGTGGATCAGCAGCGGCGACACCAGCACCAGCACCGCCTCGGCGCGGCCCTGGAACGCCAGGTTGAACATGTTGCTGCCGCCGCACCCGGCAATCAGCCGGGCGCCGGCGAAGAGCCTCATCTGCTCGTGGATGTCGTGCCCCTCGGGATGGACGATCCGGAACCCGTGCGCGGCGAACGCCGCCTCCACCGCCTCCTCCTCGACCAGCCGCCGCGTCGGGTTGGCGCGCCGCGACACGTAGATGCGGTCGGCCGCGGCGGGCCGGTCGCGGACGACGCGGTTGCGCATGCCCTGCCAGAGCCTGACCGCCGGCGCCGACACGTAGCCCTGGACCTGCATCGCCTTGGTCGCCAGCAGCAGCCTGCGGCACAGGACCGGCCCGTCGATCAGCACCAGGTCCCGATCCGGCACCCCCAGCGCCGCCACGAGATGCCGCACGAACGCGTATCGCGGCGCCGAGCACAGCACCAGGAGGCGGCCGACGTTCAGGAACGCCCGGCAGTACTCGTACGCCCAGCCCGGGCTCAGCAGGTCGGCGATCACGTGGCCGAACCAGTCGATGTGCTGGTGGTCGAGATGGAGCACGGGCTGCTCCACGACCGGCAGCCGCGCCGGATCCGGGCCCGGGCCGGGCGGGAGCTGCCATCGCCCGTCCGCCGCCCGGCGCAGGTGCCGGTGCTCCCGCGTGTCCCAGGTAGCGGCGAAGCTGTTCACGAGCACGGCGTCGTCACGCACCACGATGCCGCCCGGCAGGCACACGGCCCGGTGCAGGCAGGACACCGTCAGGGCCGGATGCGCGACCTCGCTTTGGAACCCCGACCCCGCGTCCGGCATGCCGATCGGCCGCTGGATCGGCACGTCCTCCGCCCGCACGGCGTGCAGCCGCGGCGGTCCATCCCCATCCGGCGAGACGCTCCGGCAGCGCACCGCGGGCAGGCGGACGATCCCCGCATCCACGGCGGACACCCACCCCTCGCCCCCGGCCGCGAACGCCGTCGCGGTGACGGCCGGCACCATGTCCTCCGCCGACGCCACCGTGTACGGTCCATCCATGGATCACGCGCCGCCATGTCCAACAGCATCGCCAGGATGCGGGGGCCTGCCATTCCCCGCAAC